>NZ_JBWXUE010000011.1:221659-234660 GCF_057158765.1 Kitasatospora sp. NEAU-69 | reverse complement strand
CACGGCCCTCAACGCATTTGGCCCCGGGCCATCAACTCTGCTCGGCGCGCAGGTACTTGACGATCTGTCCGAGATCCTCGCCGGCGCCCTCGGGGAAGGCCGTCAGTCGCTGGTGCACTGTCCGCGACAGTGGCAGATCGGCGGCGGCCGTCGCCAGCGCCACATCCTTCGCCGCCAGCGCCATCGGGTAGTACGCCCCCTCCGCGAAGGCGCGGCCCGCCACCCCCGCGAGCGGGCTGTGCGCCAGTGCCCCGGTCACCAGCTCCTCGGGCAGGCCGAAGGAATCGGCGAGCGTCATCGCCTCGCCGATCGCCGTGACGCCCGCGATCAGCGCGTTGATCAGCACCACCTTGAGCGCCGCCCCGGTCCCCGTCGCGCCGCATCGCGTCACCGTGCCGAACACCGCCAGCACGTCCTCGACCCGGCCGGGGTCCCCGCCGACCAGCAGTGACAGCTCGCCCGAGGCCGCTCGGTCCACGCTGCCCATCACGGGTGAGTCGACCAGCGTCACGCCTGCGGGGAGCAGTGCCGCGATCTCATCGATGGCCTGCGGACCGATCGAGGACGCCTCGATCAGCGTCGTGCCGGGCCGCAGCGCGGGAGCGAAGGCGCCGACCACCTCCCGTGCGGCCGTCGGGTCGGCGAGCATCGTGATGACGACCTCGGCCTCCCGGACCGCCTCGGCGGGCGTGGCCGCCACCGTGGCCCCGGCCGTCGCGAGCCGCTCCGCCCGTGCGGCCGTCCGGTTCCACACCGTCAGCGGGTAGCCCGCCGTGAGCAGGCGCGCGGCCATCGGCGCGCCCATGGATCCCAATCCGAGAAACGCGATCTTCTTCATGGCTCCACGGTAGGCCCGGCCAAGCCATGCCACCAGCGAATGTCTAGCATGGATGGCATGCCCGCCTCGCATGACTTCTCGACCTCGCTGCTCCGCGTCTTCGCCGAGGTCGCCACGCTCGGCTCGTTCACCGCGGCGGGCCGGACGCTGGGCTACACGCAGTCGGCGGTCTCGCGACAGGTCTGCGCGCTGGAGGCCGAGGCGGGGACCGTGCTCTTCGACCGCCTCCCGCGCGGCGTCCGCCTCACCGAGCCCGGCCGGCGGCTGCTCGGCCACGCCCAGGCCGTCCTCGAACGCCTCGACGCCGCTCGCCGCGACCTCACCGACCTGCGCGAGCTGGCCACCGGCCGGCTCCGCATCGGCACCTTCGCCACCGCGGCCGCCGCGCTCGTGCCCAGGGCCGTCGCGGCCTTCCGCGCCGCCCACCCGTCGATCGCCGTCACGCTCGAAGAAGGCCTCACGCCGCAGCTCGTCGCCCAGCTGACAGCGGGCGCGGCCGACGTCGCCGTCATCAGCACGACGTACGAGCAGCCGCTGCTCGGCGTCGAACTGCGGCTGCTCCGCACCGATTTCATGATGGTCGCCGTCCCGTCCGGGCATCGGCTCGCCGGCCGGCGCCAGGTCACCCTCGCGGACCTCGCCGAGGAGGAGTGGATCACCGGAAGCTCCCGCCCGGAGGACACCCTGATCAGCTCCTGCCTGCGCACCGGCTTCCGCCCCCGGATCGGCTTCGTCGCCCGCGACTGGATGGCCAAGCAGGGGTGCGTCGCCGCCGGACTCGGGATCACGCTCGTCCCCTCGCTCGCCGCCGACGCGATCCGGCCCGACATCACCCTCGTCGCCCTGCACCCCGACGACATCCCCGTGCGCCAGGTCTACGCCGCCACGCCGCACGGGCTGACGCCGTCGCCGGCCACTCGCGCGTTCCTCGACCTGCTGTCATAAAAGCGTACGAATAGCAGCGCTGGGAGCGCGGGCGGGCCTGAGTGACCGTCAAAAGCCAAAAGTGGCCAGCCTTTCAGGATATCGGCTGGTTGCAGATGTGGCACTGGTCGTTGTCAGCTGTTCATCAATGCTTGGTTTCCATGACACCAGTGGCCGGGACAGTTCTTGACGTGACCGCAGCCATCGCACGGCAGGTTACGCGCGTAGGTCACTCGAAGTGATTTCCCGTCTGTTCCTCTCCCACGCAAGGAGCTTGACGCATGTCCACGCTCAGTAGAGGTGCCCGCCCCCTCGTCGCGGCCGTCGCCGCCGCCCTGCTGGCCGCGGTGGCCGGCACCGGTGCCGCTCTGCCCGCGCACGCCGCGGCGGCCACCCCCGCCGCCCCCGCGGCGACCGGTGCCAAGCACCGGGTGCTGTTCGACGCCAGCAAGGCCGAGACGGCCGGCAACGCCGACTGGATCATCAGCAACAGCGAGCCCGACCCGCTGGCGCAGAACCCCAACCCGCAGGTGGAGTCCGACTGGACCGGGGCCATCTCGGCCTGGGGCGTCGGTCTGCAGAAGACCGGCAACTACAGCCTCAAGACGCTGCCAGCCGGCTCGACCATCACCTACGGCACCGGCGGCGCGCTGGACCTCGCCAACTTCGACGAGTTCGTGCTGCCGGAGCCCAACATCCGGCTCAGCGACGCCGAGAAGACCGCGATCATGACGTTCGTCCAGAACGGCGGCGGCCTCTTCCTGGTCTCCGACCACAACGGCAGCGACCGCAACAACGACGGCTGGGACTCGCCGCACATCATCAACGACCTGCTGACCACCAACTCGGTGGACAGCAAGGACCCGTTCGGGTTCTCGGTCGACCTGCTGAACATCCAGACCGACAACCCGCGGGCGATCAGCGACAGCACCGACCCGGTGCTGAACGGCCCGTTCGGCACGGTCACCGGCTCGATCATCCGCAACGGCACCACCTTCACCCTGAACCCGGCCGACAACCCCTCGGTCAAGGGCATCGTCTACCGCACCGGCTACAGCGGGAACACCGGCGCCTTCTTCGTCACCAGCAGCTTCGGCAAGGGCAAGGTGGCGGTCTGGGGCGACAGTTCGGCGATCGACGACGGCACCGGCGAGCCCGGCAAGACCGTCTACGACGGCTGGGACGACCCGGCCGGCACCGACGCCGCGCTCGCGCTGAACGCGACCCAGTGGCTGGCCGGCTCCGGCAGCACCGGTGGCGGCGGCAGCACCGGCAGCGTCAGCGTCACCAACCCCGGCACCCAGAGCACCGTGGCCGGCTCGGCCGCCGCCCTGCAGCTCGCGGCCGCCGACACGGCGGGCGGCACGCTCGGCTGGTCGGCCACCGGCCTGCCGGCCGGCCTGTCGCTGAACGCCTCGACCGGTCGGATCACCGGCATCCCGACCGCCGCGGGCAGCTCCACCGTGACGGTGACCGCCACCGACTCCACCGGCCCCGCCGCCTCCGCGACCTTCACCTGGACCGTGACCCAGGCCGGTGGCGGCAGCGGCTGCACCGCCGCCCAGCTGCTGGCCAACCCCGGCTTCGAGACCGGCTCGGCCGACGGCTGGACCGAGACCAACTCCGGCGGCGTGAGCACGATCAGCAACAGCTCCAGCGAGCCGCCGCACTCGGGCAGCTACGACGCCTGGCTGGACGGCACCGGCAGCGCCAACACCGACACCCTGGCCCAGACGATCACCCTGCCGACCGGCTGCTCCAGCTACGCCTTCAGCTTCTGGCTGCACGTGGACACCGCCGAGACCAGCACCACCTCGGCCTACGACAAGCTGACCGTGACGGCCAACGGCACCACCCTGGCGAGCTACTCCAACCTCGACCACGCCTCGGGCTACCAGCAGCACAGCTTCGACCTCTCGGCGTACGCCGGGCAGACCGTGACGCTGAAGTTCAGCGGCACCGAGGACTACACCAAGCAGACCTCCTTCGTGCTGGACGACACCGCGGTCGCCGTCTCCTGACGGCCTTACCGCACGTCAGCCGGCTGGGTGCCCGCACACGGGTGCCCAGCCGGCTACACCCCCCACCTACACCGCCCCACCTACACCACCACCTGCGGCCCCACCTCCCGGCCGAGCCGCCAGACCAGCTCCTCGCCGGTCTCGGCCGGGGCGAGTGCCTCCGCGGGGCGGCGGGAGTGCTCGGTGAAGCCGAGCCGGGCCGGGACGGCGCCGCTGGCGTGGTTCGCCGGGTCGTGGACGATCTCGACGTACTCCACCCCGGGCAGCCGGAAGGCATGCTCCACCAGCGCGCGGGCGGCCCGGGTGGCCACGCCGCGGCCGGTGGCGGCGGGGTGCAGCCAGTAGCCGATCTCCCGGCCGTCCTCCGGTGTGTCGCCGCGCCGGAAGAGTCCGCAGGCGCCGACGATCGCCCCGTCCAGCACGATCGCGTACGTGAACTCCTCACCGCTCGCCCAGCGTTGCGCGCGACCGGCCAGGAACTCGGTGGTCTTGGCCAGGCTGTGCTCGGCCACCCACGGCATCCACGGCCGCAGGTGCTCCAGCGACTCTTCGATGACCCGGAAGAACTCCACCAGGTCCGCCTCGCCGTCGAAGCGGCGCAGCGTGAGGTCGTCGAGTGCGATCACCGGCTGGGGGAGTTCCATCCGAGCAGCATCGTGCGCACCCGCTCCACCAAACAACCGATTTTCACCTCCTCACCGCTCGGCGACGAGCAGTGTCTGCATCACCCGCCCGCAGTCCCCGGCGGTGTCGTCCAGCCGGCCGACGGCGAGGCCCGAGCCCTCCGGACCGGCGGCCGTGGCGGCGGTCAGGCAGAGCCACTCGCCGACCGGGTCGCGGTGCAGGGCCAGCGTGACATCGGTGTTGATGACGAGCCGGTTGACGTGGTCGAGCTCGAAGGCGACCGCCCAGTTGCTGTCGGCGAGCGTGAGCGCGCGGATCAGCGGCGTGTCCGGCTCGCCGGCGACCAGCGGGATCCGCTGCCGCGCCCACGCCGCCCCGGGCCCGGGCACGTCGAACCCGTTTCCCGGCGGGAACCGCCACTCCATCGCCGCCACATACCCGCCGAGGTGCGCCCCGGCCATCCCGGCCGCCGCCTGCGCCTCGGGCAGCGGCACCGCCGCCGCCTCCGGCCGCAGCACAGGAGTGTCCTGCGGGCTCGCGACGAGCCGCCAGGCCCGCGCCAGCATGACCGGCTCGCCACCGGCACTCAGCTCGCCCTCCAGCAACTCCGCCCGCCCACCGGCTCGCACCGTCCGCACGCTCACCCGGAGATCCCCGACCGGCACCGGCCGCGGGATCTCCACCGTGACCCGCGCGATCCGCATCCCCGCCCGCGCCCCGTGCCGCTCCAGCGCACGGCCCAGCAACGCGGACGGCGGCCCGGCATGCTGCGCCTTCGGACTCCACGGCCCGGCCGTGGCAACGGTGCTCTCGTACCGCCCCTCGCCCAGCTCCCGATAGAAAGCCTCGGGCAACCCCGCCACCTCCGGCGCCATCCGCCGACTCCCCTCGTCCGTGCCGCGACCGCTCCGCCCGAGTATGTCCCGCGACCACCCGCCCTGGTGTGGGAAGTGGCCGTTCTACGACGCGGACCGGTCCTTCTGCCAAGCACTGACGCCGAGCTTGCCGGTGGTGCCGAGGTCGAGTTCGGGTGTCACGGTCACGACCGGTGCCCCGGGCTTCGCGGTCACTCGGACGTAGGGGGCGTTCACCGGATCGCCGGAGCCGGTGGTGTTGCGCCAGGCCAGGGTGGCGGAGGCGGACTCGCCCGGTTGCAGCCTCACGGGCTGGGGCGGGACGTCCGGGGTGATCCCCGTGGAGATTCCATCGGTGCCGTGCAGGATCTGGATGCCGGTCACCTGCTCGCGGCTCTCGTCGAGGAGCTGGAGAGCGGGGTACCCGTTGATCTCGTAGGTGCCACTCCCACAGTTGGTCAGGTGGAGTCCGACGGCGCGCAGACCCATGGCGGCGTCGGTGTCGCCGGCCGTGAGGCGGATCCCGGACGGCGGGCACGGACCCGTTGTGGCGGGTGCCTCGGCGGTGGGAACGGCGAGCACCTTGGCGATCCGCACGCGCGAACCGGTGCCGGGCTGCGCCTGGCCGGCGTCGACGGTGCGCTGGACGGTCTGCCCGGGGCCCACAGCGTCGACGGTCTGCTGGATGCTGTCCATGACCTGCCCGGAGCCGTTCAGCCGCTCGAAGGTGACGGTGTAGGTGAACGGCTCGGTCTCGGGGTTGGTGACCTCGAAGCCGACGGACGAAGCCGGGGCGGACTGGCAGCCCCGGCCGGTGATGGTCACGTTGTCGCGCTTGCGTTCGGTGGGATCGCCGGCCGGTGCGGCCGGTGCGCAGCTCGGCGAACCGGCGGCACCGGACGCGGCCGAGGAGCCGGAGCCGGAGCCGGAGCTGGTGCCGCCGCTCTGCGCTCCGCAGCCGGCCAGCAGCACGGTGCTCGCGAGGACGCCGCTCGCCAGCGCGGTGGACAGGGAGCGAGAAGTGGCGGGACGCATCCGCTTTCCCCCGGCCCTAGCCGCGCAGCTCCGCCAGTACCGCGTCCGTGAAGGGCGGCCAGGCGTCGGCGGCCCAGGGGCCGAAGTCGCGGTCGGCGAGGGCGACGCAGGCGGTGCCGGCGGCGGGGTCGACCCAGAGGAAGGTGCCGGACTGGCCGAAGTGGCCGAAGGTTTCGGGGGAGCTGGTGGCGCCGGTCCAGTGGGGGGACTTCGTGCCGCGGATCTCGAAGCCGAGGCCCCAGTCGTTGGGGCGCTGGTAGCCGTAGCCGGGGAGGACGCCGGTCAGGCCGGGGAAGGAGACCTCGCGGGTGGTGGCGGTGACCGTGGAGGGGTCGAGCAGGCGCGGGGCCTGGAGTTCGGCGGCGAAGGCGGCGAGGTCCTCGGCGGTCGAGATGCCGCCGGCGCCGGCGGGGGAGCGGTGGGTGGTGTCGATCTCGGTGCGCGTCATGCCGAGCGGCTGGAAGACCGCCTCGGCGGCGTACTGGGCGAACGGGATGCCGGCGGCCTTGGCGAGCGCCTCGGCGAGCACCTCGAAACCCGCGTTGGAGTAGAGCCGGCGGGTGCCGGGCGCGGCCATCGCGCGCGGTTCGTCGAAGGCCAGGCCGGAGGTGTGGGCGAGCAGGTGACGGACCGTGGAGCCGTCGGGGCCGGCCGGGTCGTCCAGTTCGAAGACGCCCTCCTCGACGGCGACCAGCGCCGTGTACGCGGTCAGCGGCTTGGTCACCGACGCGAGCGCGAAGCGCTGCTGCTGCGGGCCGTGCGCGCCCAGCCGGGCGCCGTCCGTGCCTCGTACCACCACCGCGGCCGCCGTCGGAACCGGCCACTCCTCGATCATCCGCAAGCTCTGCATACCGCGAACTGTAATGCGGCGCGAATGCCGCCCGGCTGGTGGGACGCGTGGCAGGCTTGCTTGGAGTGCACTCCAACTCAGTAGCGTCAGCATCACGTCGCCACCGAACCACGTCGCCACCGACCAAACCGGGGGGAACCGTCATGATCGCCGCCGAAGCCGCTGCGGTGGCTGCCCACGCAGCCGCCCCGACCGTCGCACGCGACCTGCGGGACTGCAGCGCCGCCTACCACCACCCGCGCGCGGTGCCCGACGGCACGCCCCGGCACAGCATCAGCGAGGTCTCCGAGGCCACCGGCCTGACCGCGCACACGCTGCGCTGGTACGAGCGGATCGGCCTGCTCGACCCGGTCGACCGCTCGCACGCCGGCCGCCGGCTCTACAGCGACGGCGACCTGACCCGGCTCGCGTTCCTGGGCCGGTTGCGACTGACCGGCATGCCGATCGCGGACATGCTCAGCTACGTCGAGCTGGCCCGGGCCGGCATGGGCACCGTCGGCCAGCGGCGCGAGCTGCTGATCGCGCACCGCGAGGAGGTCCGGCAGAAGATCGCCGACCTGCACGCGACGCTCGCGGTCCTCGACTACAAGATCGACCTCTACTCAGGGAAGAAGCAGAACGCATGAGTGAGACGAGCACCCTTCCGACCGTGCGGCTCGGCGCCGACGGCCCGCTGGTCGGGGCCCAGGGCCTCGGCTGCATGGGCATGAGCGAGTTCTACGGCCCGACCGACACCGCCGAGTCGCTGGCCACCCTGGACGCCGCGCTGGCGGCGGGCGTCACGCTGTTCGACACCGCCGATGTCTACGGCTCCGGCCACAACGAGGAGCTGATCGGCCCGTTCGTCCGGGCCAACCGCGACCGGGTGGTGATCGCGACGAAGTTCGCCATCGAGCGCCGGGCGGACGACCCGGCCTACCGCGGCATCCGCAACGACCCGGCCTACGTGCGCACCGCCGTGGACGCCTCGCTGCGCCGGCTCGGCATCGACGTGATCGACCTGTACTACATGCACCGCCGCGACCCGGCCGTGCCGCTGGCCGAGTCGGTCGGCGCGATGGCCGAGCTGGTGCAGGCCGGCAAGGTGCGCCACCTGGGCCTGTCCGAGGTGACCGGCGCCGAGCTGCGCGAGGCGCACGCGGTGCACCCGATCGCCGCGCTGCAGTCCGAGTGGTCGCTCTTCTCGCGGGACGTGGAGATCAGCGCGGTCGGCGCGGCCGCCGAGCTCGGCGTCGCGATGGTGCCGTACTCGCCGCTCGGCCGCGGGTTCCTGACCGGCTCGTTCACCACCGCGACCGACCTGGCGCAGGACGACTTCCGGCGCAGCCAGCCGCGCTACAGCGGCGACAACGCGGCCGCCAACGCCGCGCTGATCGCGCCGCTGCACAAGATCGCGGCCGCGCGCGGCGTGACCGCGGCCCAGGTCGCGCTCGCCTGGGTGCACCAGCGGGCCGAGGTGCACGGCGTCACCGTGGTGCCGATCCCCGGCACCCGCAAGCGCAGCCGGCTCGCGGAGAACACCGCGGCCGCCACGCTGCGGCTGTCGGCCGAGGAGCTCGCCGAGCTGGAGCCGATCGCCGGCCAGGTGGCGGGGGACCGCTACCCGGACATGACGTTCACGTCGCTGTCGCGCGAGGGGTAGCGGGTGCGGCGCGCGTAGCGGGAGTAGCGGGTGTGGCAGGCGTAGCCCGGCCGCGCGTGACGCAGCCGGGCCGGGGCGAGTGCCGGGCCGTCAGTTGGTGCCGCTGTCGCGGTAGCTGACGGACTGGTAGTCGCCGAGCGCGATCGCCGCGAAGTTGTGCAGGCTGGCCGTCTCGGGCGCGAAGTACCCGACGTGGCCGGCGGCGCCCGCCGAGGAGATCTCCTCGGCGCCGAAGTCCGCGCTGGTCGGGTCCGCGCCGTGGCCCAGGCCGCCGACCTCCAGGTACGGCACGTTGCCGATCCAGTCGCTCGGGTTGCGGGTGGCCCAGACGTGGACGCCGGTGCCCAGGTCGGCCGCGCTCTGCACGCCCATGCCCGGGCTGCCGAGCACCACCATGTCGGTCGTCTCGCCGCGCAGCTGCGGGGCGACGCTGCCGCAGACCACCGTGCCGTAGGAGTGGCAGATCAGCGCCGGCGGCGCGAGCGGCGAACTGGTCTGCTTCAGGCCGGCCAGCAGCCGCACCAGGCGCGGCGCGCCGGCGTCGGCCAGCCGGGAGGTGACCGCGTCCGGCCCCAGGCCCACGGGCGTGACGTAGCCGGTCCAGGCGACGATCGCGGTCCGGGTGCCCGGGGACTGCCGGCCCTCCTCGGCGAGCAGCGCGCGGGCCATCCCGGCGGGGGAGCGCAGCGGGTCCACCGAGCGGTCGAAGTGACCGAGGTCGGTGTCCGAGCCGGGCACGATCACCGAGACGCGCTGGGCGCTCGCCAGGTCGCCGAAGACCTCGCTGACCAGGCCGCGGCCGCGCGGGTCGAAGGAGAGGATCTGCCGGCCGGGGGCCAGCAGCGCCTGGCAGTCGTTGGCGCGCGAGACGGCGAGCGCGTGCGTGGTGGCGTCGAGCGACTTGTCGGCGGCCTGGGCCCTGGCGTGCGCGACCTCGTCGGCGAGCGCGAGCGCGTTGGCGCGGTAGCGCAGCTGCAGCGGGGCGCCGTCCAGGTTGCCGACCACCAGCGGGTACGCGCGGACCAGCCGGTCCTGGTCGGCCGGGCCGAGCGAGGCGAAGAACGCGGCGACGGCGGCGGGCTCGGCGGTCGCCGGGTCGGGCAGCGCGCGGCCGAGCGAGTCGTCGTGCACCCAGGCCTCGCTGCCGGCCGGCGGCGTGGTGATCGCGACCTGCTCGTTCGAGGCGGCCGCCTGGGCGGCGGCCGCGCCGGCGTCGGCGAGCACCGCGCAGGTCGCGAAGGCGCCTATCAGCAACCGCTTGAGTCGCCGGCGCCGGATCGCGTCTAGCCGCCTGCGCTGCATCGCATCAACTCCCGGTCGTATACGGCTACCCGTCGTTCAGTCGGCCAGCGTATGTGCTCCGGACGGCGGATCGAGAATCACCAAACTGTGGGTTGAATCACAGTAGGGGGCGCGCGGTGGTGTTCGGGCGCGACGGCCCCAGGTGGCCCTTGGCAACACAGGGTGCGGCGGTCACCCGTACGTGTTCGTCCGCAGTCGGACGGTGTCGGCTCCGGGGTATCGTTGGGCTGACGACCCGTCAGGCGCGCGAGGCGTTCGCCCGGCGCGGGGGCGTCCCGCGTGCGCGGTCAGCGCCAGTCGCCCGCCAGGGCCGGGCCGAGCTGGTCGAAGTGCCGCTCGATGATGGCGATCATGCCCTCCGGTCCGTCGTCCCCGAGTTCGGGGTGCTCGGCGGATTCGGCACTCCAGGCCAGGTGCGAGGTGCGGATCACCGCGCCGAAGACGGCGGCGAGCAGTCGCGGGCGCAGGTCGACGGCCGGGTCCAGCCCCTCCCGCGCGGCCAGGATCCGGGCCACCCGGACCTCCTGCTCGGTGGACCGGCGCAGGTGGGCGGCGAGCAGCGTCGGGGTGCCCTCGATCAGCTGGACGATCTCCAGCGCGGCTGTGACGCTGCGGCTGCCCGCCTCCGGCTCGACGCTCAGGTCGCGCCAGGCCTCACCGATCGCGGCCCGCATCGCGGCCAGCGGGTTCTCCTGGGCCGGCCGGGCGATCAGCCGCTCGATGAAGTACTCCTCGGCGTCCGCCAGGACGGCCAGCGCGGCCTCCTCCTTGTTGGCGAAGTACCGGAAGAACGTGCGCTGCGAGACGTCCACCTCGGCGGCGATCTCGTCCACCGTCGTGCTGGCGTACCCCTGGCGCAGGAAGAGCCGGTGCGCGGCGTCCACCAGGGCGTCCCGGGTGCGCTGCTTCTTGCGCTCGCGCAGGCCGAGCACCCGGCAGCCGGAGCCGGTGGAGGCCGACAGGCCTGCCGGGGCGGTCGGGACCGCCGACGTGACGGATGCCGCAGATGCCGGAGATGTCGCCATGCCGACAACGATAGCCGTTCTGCCAGATGTCAGAAGGCGTCAGTAGTCAGTGTTTGTCTCTTGTCAGCAGCTGACATAATCTCGTAGACGGTGGCGCCCGAGCGGCCGCCGAGCTCGTGGGGACGGGCGCGGCCCGGGCGTCACCCCGGACCCGCGCCCGTACGCGCTGCCCACCTGCGGAAGGTCACGACCATGAGCCAGTCCGAGCTGCGGATCGCGAAGGCGGACCAGCCGCCGCCACGCGGCGCCGCCGCCCCAACCCGGCGCTCGCTCCAGGGCCACCCCTGGCTGACCCTGCTCACGGTCGCCGTCGGCGTGATGATGGTCGCGCTCGACGGCACCGTCGTCGCGATCGCCAACCCGGTGATCCAGGCGGACCTGCACGCCTCGCCCGCCGACATCCAGTGGGTCACCAGCGGCTACCTGCTCGCGCTCGCGGTCTTCCTGATCACCGCCGGCAAGATCGGCGACCGGTTCGGCCACAAGGCCACCTTCCTGGTCGGCGCGGCCGGCTTCGCCGCCACCTCGGCCGCGATCGGCTTCTCCGGCAGCATCCGCACGGTGATCGCCTTCCGGGTGCTCCAGGGCCTCTTCGGCGCGCTGCTCCAGCCCGCCGCGCTCGGCCTGCTGCGCGGCGCGTTCCCGACCGAGAAGCTGAACATGGCGATCGGCATCTGGGCCGGCGTGATCGGCGCCTCGACGGCCGCCGGGCCGATCGTCGGCGGGCTGCTGGTCGAGCACGTCAGCTGGGAGTCGGTGTTCTTCATCAACATCCCGGTCGGCCTGCTCGCGGTCGGGCTGGGCCTGTGGATCCTGCGCGACGTGAAGGTGCCGAACGCGGCGAAGTCCTTTGACGTGCCCGGCATCGTGCTGCTCTCGGCGGCGATGTTCATGCTGGTCTTCGGCATCATCAAGGCGCCCAGCTGGGGCTGGGGCGACGCCTCGACGCTGCTCTTCCTCGGCGGCGCGGCGCTCGCGATGCTCGCCTTCGCGGTCTGGCAGACCCGGGCGAAGGAGCCGCTGATCCCGCTCAGCCTGTTCCGCTCGGTGCCGCTCTCGGCCGGCGCGCTGCTGATGATCCTGATGGCCTTCGCGTTCTTCGGCGCGATCTTCTTCGTCACCTTCTACCTGCAGAACGTGCACGGCATGACGCCGGTCCAGGCCGGCGTCCACCTGCTGCCGATGACCGGCATGATGATCGTCGGCGCACCGGCGGCCGGCGCGGCGATCGGCAAGGTCGGCCCGCGGATCCCGATCGTGGTCGGCATGCTGCTCACCACGGTGGCGATGTACGGGATGTCCACCCTCACCACCGGCTCGGGCACCGCCGAGATGTCGCTCTGGTTCGTGCTGCTGGGCCTGGGCATCTCGCCGGTCATGGTGGGCGCGACCGACGTGATCGTCGGCAACGCGCCGCTCGCGCTCTCCGGCGTGGCGGGCGGTCTCCAGCAGGCCGCGATGCAGGTCGGCGGCAGCCTGGGCACCGCGGTGCTCGGCGCGCTGATGGCCTCCCGGGTCAGCTCGGCGCTGCCGGGCAACTGGGCCAAGGCCGGCCTGCCGTTCCCGACCGGCGCCCAGGCGGCCGGCCTCAAGCAGGCCGCCCAGCTCGGCATCGCCCCGCCGGCCGCCCCCGGCACCCCCGAACCCGCGGTGCACGCGATGGCGCAGGCCGTGCACACCTCGTTCGTCAGCGGCATGTCGCTCGCCTTCGGCACCGCCGCCGTCGTCGCCCTCGCGGCCGCCGCGCTCGGCCTGCTCACCCGACGCGGCAGTACCGACGCCGGCCCGGCGGTCCACATCTGACCCGCAGGCGCCACAACCGACCGCGGGGGGGGGCCCCTGCGGGGCAAGGGGAGGGGGGGGGGGGGGGGTTTGTGTGTGTTGTT
>NZ_JBWXUE010000011.1:215709-221649 GCF_057158765.1 Kitasatospora sp. NEAU-69 | reverse complement strand
ACCCCAAAACCCACCCCCCCCCCCGCCCCCGGGGGAAAGGGAGGAACGCCGCCGCGGTCGTTTGTGCGTGCGTGCGCCGCGACGGGCCTACTCCGGAGCGGCCGGTGTGCTGACGGGCTGGGCGATGGCCTCGTGGAGGTAGCGGGCGCGCTCCTCGCGTTCGAGGTCGGGGAAGTAGTCCGCGAGCCAGCTGCTGGCTTCGGTCTCGGCGAGGTGGAGGTCCTCCAGCAGGAAGCGGGCGCGGGCGAGGATGTCGTCTCTCATGGGGCGATCGTGCGCCCGGCCGGACGCCGGTGTCCTGCCCGGCTGCTCCGGGCGGTGGACGGGGTGGACGCGGTGGACGCAGCGGAGGTGGGGGAAGTGGTGGGGCTTGCGAGGGCGGTGGGGGGCCGGACTCCCGAGCGGGAGTCCGGCCCTCGGCCGTAGCGGTACTGCGGTACTGCGCTTGCTGCGGTGCTACCGGATCAGGCGTCGCCGCCGGCGGCGCCCGGGTGGGCGGCGGTCACGTCCAGCAGCTGGTAGCGGTCGATCGCCTCCTTCAGCGCCGAGCGGTCGACCTTGCCCTGCTTGGCGAGCTCGGTGAGCACGCTCAGCACGACCGACTGCGCGTCGATGTGGAAGAAGCGGCGGGCCGCACCACGGGTGTCGGCGAAGCCGAACCCGTCGGCACCCAGCGACTGCCACTGACCCGGCACCCAGCGCGAGATCTGGTCCGGCACCGCGCGCATCCAGTCGGAGACGGCGACGAACGGGCCCTCGGCACCGGAGAGCTTCTGCGTCACGTACGGGACGCGCTGCGGCTCCTCCGGGTGCAGCAGGTTGAACTCCTCGGCCTCCACCGCGTCGCGGCGCAGCTCGTTCCAGGAGGTCGCCGACCAGACGTCCGCCTTGACGTTCCACTCCGCGGCGAGGATGCGCTGGGCCTCCAGCGCCCACGGCACGGCCACGCCCGAGGCGAGGATCTGCGCCGGGATCTGGCCGGCGGTCGCCGGGGCGTACCGGTGCAGGCCCTTGAGGATGCCCTCGACGTCCACGTTCTCCGGCTCGGCCGGCATCTGGATCGGCTCGTTGTAGACCGTCATGTAGTAGAAGACGTCCTCGCCGTGCGGGTGCTCGGCGGAGGAGCCGTACATCCGGCGCAGGCCGTCCTGCATGATGTGCGCGATCTCGAAGCCGTACGCCGGGTCGTACGCGACGACGCCGGGGTTGGTCGAGGCGAGCAGGTGCGAGTGGCCGTCGGCGTGCTGCAGGCCCTCACCGGTCAGCGTGGTGCGGCCGGCGGTGGCGCCGATCACGAAGCCGCGGGCCAGCTGGTCGGACATCTGCCAGAACTGGTCGCCGGTGCGCTGGAACCCGAACATCGAGTAGAAGACGTAGACCGGGATCAGCGGCTCGCCGTGCGTCGCGTACGACGAACCGGCGGCGATCAGCGAGGCGGTGCAGCCCGCCTCGGAGATGCCGTCGTGCAGCATCTGGCCGGTCGGGGACTCCTTGTACGCCAGCAGCAGCTCGCGGTCGACCGACTCGTAGGTCTGGCCGAGCGGGTTGTAGATCTTGGCGGACGGGAAGAGCGAGTCCATGCCGAAGGTGCGGTACTCGTCCGGCGCGATCGGCACGAAGCGGTTGCCGATGCCCTTGTCCCGCATCAGGTCCTTGAGCACCCGGACGAAGGCCATCGTGGTCGCGATGGTCTGCTGGCCGGAGCCCTTCTTGACCGCCTTGTAGGCGTCGTCGCCCGGGAGCGCCAGCTGCGTCGGCCGCACCTTGCGGGTCGGCACGTAGCCGCCCAGCTCCCGGCGCCGGTCGTGCATGTACTGGATCTCTTCGGAGTCCTTGCCCGGGTGGTAGTAGGGCGGGTAGCCCTCTTCGAGCTGCTTGTCCGTGATCGGGATGTGCAGGCGGTCCCGGAAGCGCTTCAGGTCCTCGACCGTCAGCTTCTTCATCTGGTGGGTGGCGTTGCGGCCCTCGAAGTTGGGGCCCAGCGTCCAGCCCTTGACGGTCTGCGCCAGGATCACGGTCGGCTGGCCCTGGTGCTCGCGGGCCGCCTTGAAGGCCGCGTAGACCTTCTTGTGGTCGTGGCCGCCGCGACCCAGGTGCTGGATCTGCTGGTCGGTCATGGACTCGACCATCGCGCGCAGCCGCAGGTCGTCGCCGAAGAAGTGCTCGCGGATGTACGAGCCGGTCTCGGTGGCGTACGTCTGGAACTGGCCGTCCGGGGTCGAGTTCAGCTTGTTGACCAGGACGCCGTCGCGGTCCTGGGCCAGCAGCGGGTCCCAGGTGCGGTCCCAGATCAGCTTGATGACGTTCCAGCCGGCACCGCGGAACTGCGACTCCAGCTCCTGGATGATCTTGCCGTTGCCGCGGACCGGGCCGTCCAGGCGCTGCAGGTTGCAGTTGACGACGAAGGTCAGGTTGTCCAGACCCTCGCGCGCGGCGAGCGACAGCTGGCCCAGCGACTCGGGCTCGTCCATCTCGCCGTCGCCGAGGAAGGCGTACACGTGCGAGTCGGAGGTGTCCTTGATGCCGCGGTGCTCCAGGTAGCGGTTCATCCGGGCCTGGTAGATCGCGCCGAGCGGGCCGAGGCCCATCGAGACGGTCGGGAACTCCCAGAAGTCCGGCATCAGCCGCGGGTGCGGGTAGCTGGAGAGGCCGTACGGAGCCTTCGACTTCTCCTGGCGGAACGCGTCGAGCTGCTGCTCGGTGAGTCGGTCCAGCAGGAAGGCGCGGGCGTAGATGCCCGGGGACGCGTGACCCTGGAAGAAGATCTGGTCGCCGGACTCGCCGTCGGCGTCCTTGCCGCGGAAGAAGTAGTTGAAGCCCACGTCGTAGAGCGACGCGGACGAGGCGAAGGTGGCGATGTGCCCACCGACGCCGATGCCCGGGCGCTGCGCCCGGGAGACCATCACGGCCGCGTTCCAGCGGGTCGCGTTGAGGACCTTGCGCTCGATCTCCTCGTTGCCGGGGAAGAACGGCTCGTCCTTGGTGGCGATCGTGTTGACGTAGTCCGTGCTGCGCATCTCGGGCACGGCGACACGCTTCTCGCGGGCGCGCTCGATCAGGCGGAGCATCAGGTAGCGGGCGCGCTCACGGCCCCGCTCGTCGATGGCCGCATCGAGCGACTCCAGCCATTCCGCGGTCTCCTCGGGATCGAAGTCCGGGACCTGACTCGGAAGGCCGCCAATGATGATCGGGTTGCGATCGGATCCGGAAGCCACGCTGTTCCTTCACTGTCGGTCGAACTGAGGTGTGTCGCGCCGCCTCCATCGTGTACCGCAACTCGGAGATCCGTCATCTCTACCGATGGGTAACCGTCAAGCCTGGTGGGCAAGCCGGTCAGGTGGTGCAAAACCAGGCGCCTTTGCCTGGTCGTTCTGCGCCACCGGGTGTTACGAAGAGGTGGTCCGACCTGTACCTGGACTGCTCCAGGTGCCCCGCTCGTCCGATGGCGGGCGGTCGGGGTGAGGGCCAACAGGAGACTCTACGCCCGTGATCGCGCAGGTCTCGAATGGCGTTCGCATACCGGTCCGTAGGGCTGTTCGGCGAGCCGCCGACCGACCCCGCGCGAGTTGGCATCCGCAGCATGGGCGAACGGTCAGCAAAAGGGCAAATCGGTGTGATTCCCAGCACAGGACTCGGCGTGTCTTGCTACCAGACGTCAACCTTTGGGTGGGATCGGGGGTCGGGTACTTGCGCGAACCGCCGCGCCCGTGTGGACTACGGCCACAGCCCCGGCACTGATGCCGGGCCGAATACTGGAGGTTATTCCCGTGAGCGCGACCGCGGACCCCGCGGACAAGTCCAACCCGGCGTTCCGACTCGGCTTCGAGTCCGGCCAGATCGTGCAGGAGCTCGGGTACGACGAGGACACCGACCAGGAACTCCGCGAGGGCATCGAGGAGATCACTGGCGAGGAGCTCGTCGACGAGGACTACGACGACGTCGCCGACGCCGTCCTGCTGTGGCACCGCGAGGAGGACGGGGATCTCACCGATGCCCTCGTCGACGCCCAGGAGTACCTGGCCGAGGGCGGTCTGATCTGGCTGCTGACCCCGAAGACGGGCCGGGACGGCCACGTCGAGGCGCACGAGATCAGCGAGGCCGCGCAGACCGCCGGTCTCTCGCAGACCAGCGCCGTCGCGGTTGCCAAGGACTGGGCGGGCACCAAACTGGCCACGCCGAAGGCCGCCGCCAAGTCCGGCAAGCGCTGACCGCCGGTCCCGTGTACCGGCGCTGAGCACCGGCAGTACCCGAGCGGCTTCACCATCGGCCGGCGTTCGCCGGCCGGGCTTCACCCGCCGACCCGCCGTTTGCGGGCCGACCGGTTCCTCGTGAGCCCCGCTGGAGTTTCCTCCAGCGGGGCTCCACCGATTTCCGGGGCGGGCTGTAGGGCTTGCCGGGGCCATTGTTCGCCTCGGGCGAAACCGGCCGCCGAAGGGGGGCCTGACTCACTCGTCCGGCGTAATCGAGTGGCGCGGATGCGAGGATGAGCCGCGGCCGGCGGTTTCGGCCTCAGGCAACGTCATCAGGTATCGCTCATCGCTGAGAAAGGTCGTCACCATGGCCATCGAGGTCGGCACCCAGGCTCCGGACTTCGAGCTGAAGAACCAGCACGGCGAGCTGGTCAAGCTCTCCGACTTCCGGGGCGAGAAGAACGTCGTCCTGGTCTTCTACCCCTTCGCGTTCACCGGTGTCTGCACGGGTGAGGTCTGCGCGATCCAGAAGGAGCTGCCGAAGCTGCAGAACGACGAGGTGCAGATCCTCGCGGTCTCCAACGACTCGCCGTTCACCCTGCGCGTCTTCGCCGAGCAGGAGGGCCTGGAGTACCCGCTGCTCTCCGACTTCTGGCCGCACGGCGCTGCCTCGCGTGCTTACGGCGTGTTCGACGAGGAGAAGGGCTGCGCGGTGCGCGGCACCTTCGTGATCGACAAGGCCGGCGTGGTCCGCTGGTCGGTCGTCAACGGCCTGCCGGACGCCCGTGACGAGCAGGAGTACCTGAAGGTCCTCGGCGCGCTCTGAGCGACGCCGTCGGCTCCTGAGGGCACCCTGTGGCCCTCGGGTGGCCCTCGGGTGGTCTCGGGCGGCTCCGGGACGGCCCTCGGCGCGGCTTGGCGGCCCTTGGCGGCCCTTGGCGGGCCCGCCGAGGGCGCGCCGGGCCGCCGGTTCCGCCCTTGCTCCACCCGGACGGGAACCCGGCACTACGATCGGGCCGTTGCCTGATCGAGAGTGCAATCGACAGTTGGAGGATCCCGTGGGTGTCAGCCTGAGCAAGGGCGGCAATGTCTCGCTGACCAAGGAGGCTCCCGGCCTGACGGCCGTCGTCGTCGCCCTGGGATGGGACGCACGCACGACGACCGGTGCCGAGTTCGACCTGGACGCCAGCGCGCTGCTCTGCAGCGAGCAGGGCAAGGTCGCCAAGGACGCGAACTTCGTCTTCTTCAACAACCTCAAGAGCCCGGACGGCTCGGTCGAGCACACCGGTGACAACCTCACCGGTGAGGGCGAGGGCGACGACGAGTCGATCAAGGTGAACCTGGCCACCGTGCCGGGTGACGTGGCGAAGATCGTCTTCCCGGTCTCGATCTACGAGGCGGAGACCCGCGGCCAGAACTTCGGCCAGGTCCGCAACGCGTACATCCGGGTGGTCAACCAGGCCGGTGGCCAGGAGATCGCCCGTTACGACCTCACCGAGGACGCCTCCACCGAGACCGCGATGGTCTTCGGCGAGCTCTACCGCAACGGCTCCGAGTGGAAGTTCCGCGCCATCGGCCAGGGCTACGCCTCCGGCCTGCGCGGCATCGCGCAGGACTTCGGCGTCAACGTCTGACGTCCGGCGTCCGGCGGGTGGTGTCGTCCGGCGTTTGACGGCCTGCCCGGCGGCGCCCGCAGCGGCCCCGGGGGGCTCCTCTTTTCCCCCCCCCAAAAGAAGGAAAGAAGGGGGAG
>NZ_JBWXUE010000011.1:160425-215699 GCF_057158765.1 Kitasatospora sp. NEAU-69 | reverse complement strand
CCCCAGAAGCGCCCCTTCTTTCCCTTTCCCCACAAGAAAGGAAAAGGAGACCCCGGGGCCGTTTGCGTGTGCTCCCTGGTGCTCCTGATGCCCCGGTCGAGTACGTCCGTACACCCGCCGTGTACTCCCGTTCGAACTGATGAGCGCTGGTAGGTTCGGTGAGTTCAGGAAGTTCAGCGGGCAGGTCGAAACCGTCGGCAGCCGCGGGAGGGCATGCTGAGATGCGCTCTCCCGGCCGTCGCCAGGTAGCCGGCGCCCGGGAGTGGGAGGAAAGACCAGCATGAGTGTCACGCTCGCCAAGGGCGGCAACGTCTCGCTGAGCAAGGCCGCGCCGAACCTCACCCGGGTGCAGATCGGTCTCGGCTGGGACGCCCGGTCCACCACGGGCGCGCCGTTCGACCTCGACGCGAGCGCCCTGCTGTGTGCTGGCGGCCAGGTGCTCGGCGACGAGTACTTCGTCTTCTACAACAACCTCAGGAGCCCGGACGGCTCGGTCGAGCACTTCGGCGACAACCTGGTCGGCGGGGCGGGCGGGGACGAGGGCGACGAGGAGGTGGTCGTGGTCAACCTGGACCTGGTGCCGGCGCAGGTCGACAAGGTGGTCTTCCCGGTCTCGATCTACGAGGCCGACGTCCGGGGGCAGAACTTCGGCCAGGTCCGCAACGCCTACATCCGGGTGGTCAACCAGGCCGGCGGCCAGGAGATCGCCCGTTACGACCTCACCGAGGACGCGTCCAGTGAGACCGCGATGATCTTCGGCGAGCTCTACCGGTACCAGGGTGAATGGAAGTTCCGCGCGGTGGGCCAGGGCTACGCCTCCGGCCTGCGGGGGATCGCGCTGGACTTCGGTGTCAACGTGCAGTGACGAGTGATGAGTGATGACGGCGAAGGCGGCGACGCCGGCGCCGCCAGCGATGACTGAAAGGTAGTCATACCCGTGTTCCTCCGCACTTTCGGATGGTCCTTCGCGATCACCATTGCCGGGCTGGTCGCGGCCGGGCTGATCTGGGGCGCCGAGGGATTCGGCGTGGTCCTGATCCTCGCGATCCTCGAAATCTCGCTCTCCTTCGACAACGCAGTGGTCAACGCCACGGTCCTCAAGCGGATGAACCCGTTCTGGCAGCGGATCTTCCTGACGGTCGGTGTGCTCATCGCGGTCTTCGGCATGCGGCTGCTCTTCCCGCTGCTGGTGGTGGGCCTGACGGCCCATATCGGGCCGAGCACCGTGATCGACCTGGCGCTGCATTCGGGCCACACGTACAACGGGCTGACCTACGCCGAGCACCTCACGGCCGCCAAGCCGGCGATCGCGGCGTTCGGCGGGGTCTTCCTGCTGATGATCTTCCTGGACTTCATCTTCGGCGAGAAGGACTACCAGTGGCTGGCCCGGCTGGAGCGGCCGCTGGAGCGGATCGGCCGACTGGAGGCGCTCTCCTCGGTGACCACGCTGGTCGTCCTGGCCCTCGTCGCGCGCTTCTTCGCCGGGGCGCGCGCCGAAACGGTTCTGCTCGCCGGTCTGCTCGGCCTGGCCACCTACCTCGCGGTGAACGGGCTCTCCGGCATCTTCGAGGACTCGCTGGACGAGCAGGGTGAGGACGACGAGGAGGGGGAGGAGGACGAGCGGGCCGTCGCAGGTAGCCCGGCCGCGACTGGCGGCCGCTCGCTCGTGCAGGTGGCCGGCAAGGCCGCGTTCTTCCTCTTCCTGTACCTGGAGGTGCTGGACGCCTCCTTCTCGTTCGACGGCGTGGTCGGCGCCTTCGCGATCTCCAGCGACATCTTCCAGATCACCCTGGGCCTGGGCATCGGCGCGATGTACATCCGCTCGCTGACGGTCTACCTGGTCCGCCGCGGCACGCTGGACGAGTACGTCTACCTGGAGCACGGCGCCCACTACGCGATCGGCGCGCTCGCCGCGATCCTGCTGGTCTCGATCAGGCACGAGATCCCGGAGCTGGTCACCGGCCTGATCGGCGTCGCCTTCATCGGCGCCGCCCTGGCCTCCTCGGTGCTGCGCAACCGCCGCGAACCGCACACGGAGTCCGACGCGGACCCGGACTCGTCCGGTGAACTGGGCGCCGAGGCAGCGGCGGGCAGCGCCAAGCGCTGACGGGCCCGCCCTCGATCACAGACACAGACGCCGACAGGCGGTGGCTCCCGGATCCACCGGGAACCACCGCCTGTCGGCGTCAGCCGTTCAGCCCAGCCGTTCAGCCCAGCCGTTCAGCCGAGCCGTTCAGCCCAGGCGCTTCTCCATGGCGCGCAGCTTGCGCTCCAGGGAGTCGAAGGGCGAGTCGACCGTGGGCATCGAGAGCGTGTCATCGTCCGCGGTGAGGTCGATGCTCGGGGCGGCAGTGGTACCGCCGGTGCGCGGGGTCAGCGACTGCTGCTTGGTGCGGAGTGCGGGGGCTAGGGCAGGCTCCGTAGCGGGCTGGCCGTCTCCGCTGCCGGCCGTCAGGGCCGGCACCTGCCGACCGCCGCGGGTCCGGCCGAGCACGCCGCCGCGGGAGATCGCCTTCAGCTCGGCCCGCTCGCGCCGGTCGGCGCTGCGCGCCTGGACCTTGGCGTCCAGCTTGGTCTGCCGCTCCTCGCGGACCTCCTCGACCGCCTCGTCCAGGCTGCGCACGTTCTCCAGCAGCATCAGCGACCAGGCCGCGTACGTCTCGCGCGGCGCGCGCAGCCAGCGGACGATCCGGATCTGCGGCAGCGGACGCGGTATCAGGCCCTGCTCGCGCAGTGCGGCCCGGCGGGTCTGCTTGAGCGCGCGGTCGAAGAGGACGGCCGCCGAGATCGACATGCCGGAGAAGAACTGCGGCGCGCCGTCGTGGCCGCCGCCGCGCGGCGCGTGCACCCAGTTGAACCAGGCCGAGGCGAAGGCGAAGAGCCACACCAGCAGGCGCGAGCCGAGCGCGGCGTCGCCGTGGCTGGCCTCGCGCACGGCGAGCACCGAGCAGAACATCGCGGCGCCGTCCAGGCCGAACGGGACCAGGTACTCCCAGCCGTTGCTGAGCCCGAGGTTCTGGGTGCCGAAGCCGACCAGACCGTGGAACGAGAGCGCGGCCGCGACGCCGGCGCAGACGAAGAGCAGGACGTACGAGGAGATTCCGTACAGCATCTCCTTGCGGCGGCGGCGGTCCTCGCTGCGCTCCCAGGAGTCCCCGCTCTCCTCGGCCTTCTGGTTCTTGAAGCGCAGGGTGGCCACCAGGATGGCCGTGAAGAGCAGGGCTGCGCCGCCGACGACGGCCCAGACCAGCTGTATGGAGGAGAGTGTCATTGCGGCGTGAGCCTCTGCTTTCCCTGGGCAGCGTGCCTGACGGTGCGTCACGGGGAACGCTGGGCCGTTCGGCGTGCCCGTTGCGTGACGGGGGGACACCTGTGCGGCTAGACGATATCGCGTCCGACGGTGGCTCAGGCCCGGGGCGGGGTATGCACCGCAATGCACAATGGTGCGTCAGAAAGCTGTGCTAGAGGGTCGGTGGACCCTCGGAAGGCTAGGGGGCGGTCAGGTGGGCGCGGTATGGGACTTCCTGCGAGGTGAACGGAACCTGTCGGGCGGGCAGACACCGCACTTCGAAGTCGGCGGCGGCAAGATCACGCTGACCAAGTCGCAGCCCATGCACGCCATCACGGCGGCCGGCCCGACCACCGGCAACCTCTACATCAATCTGCACTGGACCTCCCGGGTGCGACAGCGGCCGAAGGCCCAGCTGCGCCGCGCGCTGCTCCAGCCGCGCCTGCTGCGCCCGGCCGACACCGAGG
This sequence comes from Kitasatospora sp. NEAU-69, assembly GCF_057158765.1. Classification (NCBI taxonomy): domain Bacteria; kingdom Bacillati; phylum Actinomycetota; class Actinomycetes; order Kitasatosporales; family Streptomycetaceae; genus Kitasatospora; species Kitasatospora sp. NEAU-69. The sequence goes on along the minus strand of NZ_JBWXUE010000011.1, from coordinate 211,943 downwards.
CGTTCCAGGAGGGTTCGGACAACGTCGACCTCGACCTGGCGTGCATGTACGAGATGACCGACGGCACCACCGGGGTGGTGCAGCCGCTCGGCAAGTTCTTCGGCGACCTCCAGCACCCGCCGTTCATCAAGCTCAGCGGCGACGACAAGTACGGTGCGCCGTCCGGCGAGTCGATGTACATCAACCTGGAGAAGAAGGACCAGTTCAAGCGGCTGCTGGTGTTCGTGTACATCTACGACGGCACGCCCGCGTTCGACCAGACGCACGCGCAGATCCAGATGGTCCCGCCGAGCGGTCCCCGGCTGGAGATCAACCTGGACGAGCGGGCGTCGGCGGCCCGTTCGTGTGCGGTGGTGCTGATCGAGAACAAGGGGGACGGGCAGTTGATGGCCCGTCGGGAGGTGAAGTACGTGCACGGGTTCCAGTCGGACCTGGACCGGCTGTACGGCTTCGGGATGGACTGGCAGCGGGGGTACAAGGACGAGGACTAGGGCCTGTCCGCCAGGGCCTGTCCGGGGCCTCGCGCCAGGTGAGTCAGCGGGGCTGGAACTGCGGGCCCTGCGGCGGGAGCACGAAGGCCGGGGCGGGCTGCGGGTATCCGTAGGCGGGGGCCTGGGGCTGGGCAGGGGCCTGGGCCGCTGCGGGTGGGTAGCCGTAGCCGGGGTGCTGTTGGTGCTGCTGGGGGTAGCCGTACGCGGGTTGCGGCGGGTATCCGGGGGCGGCGGCCGCTGCGGGCTGCTGCTGCGGATAGCCGTAGGCGGGTGCGGGTGAGGGGACCTGTGCGGGTGACTGCGCGGGCTGCTGCGGGTAGCCGTACGCGGGTGGCGTGCTCGGCTGCGGGGGCGTCGGGCCGGGAGCGTCGGGCTGCGCCGCGCTCGGCGTGCGGGCGCCGGCGCCGGCCGCGGCCTCGTCCTCGACCGTGATGCCGAAGTCGGTGGCCAGGCCGCCGAGTCCCGAGGCGTAGCCCTGCCCCACCGCGCGGAACTTCCACTCGCCCGAGCGCCGGTACAGCTCGGCGCAGAGCAGCGCGGAGACGTCCTCGACCTCGGTCGGCGGGAACTCGGTGAGGTTGAACCGGGCGAGCGGCTCGGCACCGGCCGGCGCGGCCGCGTCGTACAGCAGCACCCGCAGCCCGACGACCCGGCGGAACGAGCCCGTCTCGGTGGAGCCGGCCAGGACCACCCGGTCGACGTCGGCCGGCAGTTTCGCCAGGTCCACCTCGATCGTGTCGGCGATCTCCTCGCCGCCCCGCACCTGGTGCTTGGGCAGGTGGCGGACCACGCCGGACGGGTGCCGGGGCTGGTTGTAGAAGACGAAATCGGCGTCCGAGCGGACCTTGCCGTCGGTGCCGACCAGCAGCGCGGACGCATCGACGTCCGGGGTGCCCGGCGCCGTGCTCCAGCGCAGCACGGCGCGGACCGCCGCCGCGGTCAGCGGGATGTTCGCGCCCTTCGCCATCACGTGGGTCATAACTGACCATCCTGCCGGGTGCCGGGCCCGCCGGACAACGCGGGTGCAGGGGCGAGTCCGCGCGCCGGGGCGCCGCCCGGGCCGGCGGAGCGGGGCAGCCGGTCGGCCGGAGCGGTTTATCGGCGGGCCGGCGGCGCGCCCGGTAAAACTTGCTCAATTTCGCAAGTAATTTACTGGCGATCGATTCCCGGGAATCTGGTGTCGATAATCCATGAATCATTGTTCCGGTCGTTCCAGGCGCCCGGTCTGACCGTACGATGGGCGGCCGAAGGCGGCGCGGGCTGCGGATATGAGACGGCGGTCGGTGCGCGACGCGGTGGCCGGAATCGAGTCCGTCCCGTGTCGGCAGAAAGCGGCCCGCCGGCCAGGGCCGATTCCGTGGGCGATGTTTCTGGGGAGTGCATCTTGCGCCAATTCGGCGGTCTGGACGAGGACTCGGCGGTCTGGTCCGGTCGGTGGGTGGCCGACCGGCTCGGGATCGAGCTGTCCGGTGCGCCGGAACTGCCGGAGCTGGTCGGCCTCGCGGTGCGCGAGAACCGCAAGCGCGCGCACCTGCTGGTCTCCGAGGTGCTCGGCAAGTACGTGCCGCAGCGGCCGGAGCTGGTCCGCGGCGCCGGGCAGCGCCTCGGGCTGGCGGTGCGCGAACGGCTCGGCGAGGGCAACGGCGCGGTGGTGCTGGGCTTCGCGGAGGCCGCCAGCGGGCTCGGCCAGTGCGTGGCGGCCGTCCTGGGCGCGCCGTACCTGCACTCCACCCGGCGGCCGGTGCCCGGGGTGGTGCCGGCCGCCGGCTTCGAGGAGGTGCACTCGCACGCCAGCTCGCACCTGCTGTTCCCGGCCGATCCCGGGCTGCTCGCGGCGGACGTCCCGCTGGTCCTGGTCGACGACGAACTGTCCACCGGGCGGACGGCGTTGAACGCGATCAGCGAGCTGCACCGGCGATGGCCGCGGCGGCGCTACCTGCTGGCCTCCCTGGTGGACCTGCGGGAGGACCAGGACAGGGCCCGGCTGGCCAAGTTCGCGGCGGAGCTGGGCACGACGATCGAGGAGCTGGCGCTCGCCGAGGGCCGGATCCGGCTGCCGGCGGGCACGTTGGAGCGGGCCCGGCTGCTGCTGGCCGCGACGAGGTCGGGGGAGGCGGCCGGGCCGAGCTCGGCGCCGGAGCCGGTGGCGGTGGCGGTGGCGGTGGCGGGCCGGGAGGTCGTCGAGGCAGCCGGCCAGGCAGCCGGGCGGGAGGCGGAGCTGGTCCGGGCCGAACTCGCCTGGCCGGACGGGCTGCCGGACGGTGGCCGGCACGGGTTCACGCCCGCGCACCTGGTCCGGCTGGAGGCGCTGCTGGCCGAGTCGGCCGGCCGGCTGGCTCGGGCGCTGACCGGGACGTCGGCGGAGCCGACGTTCGCGGCGCCGGCCGGTGCCCGGCGGCGGGTGCTGGTGCTGGGGTGCGAGGAGCTGATGTACGCGCCGCTGCGGTTGGCCGAGGCGCTGGCCGAGCGGCTCGGGCCCGCCGCGCAGGTGCGGTTCGGCTCGACCACCCGCTCGCCCGTACTGGCGGTGGACGAGCCCGGGTACCCGATTCGGACCAGGCTGGCCTTCCCCGCGCACGATGGCCTGTCCCTCGCCGGCTCGGCTGGTGCCGCGCTGCGCTATCTCTACAACGTCGCCCCCGGCGCCGACCCCTCGCGGCGGTACGACGCGATCGTCCTGGTCATCGACTCGGCGGCCGACACGCCCGCGCTGCACGCGCCCGGCGGGCTGCTGGCGCAGTTGCGCGCGGTCACCGACCGGGTGGTGCTGACCGTCCTGCCGTCCGCGCTGCCGGGGCCCGCGCGAGCGTCGGAGCTGCCGCGGCCGCTGCGTGGTCCCGGCTTCTCCTCCTACGCGACCGCCGAGGTCGGCTGGCTGCTCACCGACCTCTCCGCGGTCGCCCTGGAGGCGCCCACCGAGGAGCGGGAGGAGGCCGTCCAGGCCGGCGCGCACTACGCCGAGTCGCTGCCGGTGGAGTACCAGCCGAGCCCCGAGTACCAGGAGCTGTTCCACCGGGCGCTGCGCGGTTCGGCCCGCCGGATCGCGCTGGCGGTCGGCACGGTCGCCGAGTCGCTGGTCCGCGAACGGGGGAGCGGACTGGTGCTGGCCTCGCTGGCCCGCGCCGGGACGCCGATCGGCATCCTGATCCGCCGCTGGCTGGCGGCCGTGCACCAGGTGGAGACGCCGCACTACGCCGTCTCGATCGTCCGCGGCCGCGGCATCGACCCGGTCGCGCTGCGCTACCTGGCGACCCGGCACGATCCGGCCGAGGTGGTCTTCGTCGATGGCTGGACCGGCAAGGGCGCGATCACGCGGGAGCTGGCCGCCGCGCTGGCCGGTACGCCGTTCGATCCGGACCTCGCGGTGCTCGCCGACCCCGGCCGCTGCGTCCGCACGTACGGCACCAGGGACGACTTCCTGATCCCGTCCGCCTGCCTCAACTCCACTGTCACCGGCCTGGTGTCACGCACGGTGCTGCGGGACGACCTGATCGGCCCGGAGGACTTCCACGGCGCCAAGTACTACGCGGAGCTTGCCGGCGCGGACGTGTCGCACGCCTTCCTGGACACCGTCGCCGACCACTTCGCGGCCGTCCGGCGGGAGGCCGCGGCCGCCGCGCTGCTGCTCGCCGCCGAGGACCGGACGCCGACCTGGGAGGGCTGGGCGGCGGTCGAGCGGATCAGCGCCGAATACGGCATCGGCAACGTCAACCTGGTCAAGCCGGGGGTGGGCGAGACGACCCGGGTGATGCTGCGCCGGGTGCCCTGGCGGGTGCTGGCCCGGCGGGGGGTCGGCAGCGACCTGGACCACGTGCGGCTGCTGGCGGCGCAGCGCGGCGTACCGGTCGAGGAGGTGGACGGGCTGCCGTACTCCTGCGTCGGCCTGGTGCACCCGCGCTACAGCCGCGGCGCGACGGGCGCGAGCGGGCGGGCCGTCTAGTGCTCACCGATGACTCGTTCGTGGTGGCCGGCGATCTGGACCGCACGCTGATCTACTCCGGCGACGCGCTGGCGCTGCCGGGGCCGGACCACGCGGCGCCGCGGCTGCTCTCGGTGGAGGTGTACCAGGGCCGACCGCTCTCCTACCTCACCGAGCGGGCCGCCCGGCAGTTCGCCGAACTGGCCGCCGAGGCCGTTGTGGTCCCGGCCACCACGCGCACTGTCGCCCAGTACGAACGGATCAACCTGCCCGGCCCCACGCCGAACTGGCGACCGCCGTACGCGATCTGCGCGAACGGCGGCCGGCTGCTGGTCGGCGGCGCGGCCGACCCCGATCCGGACTGGGACGCGGCCGTCACCGCCCGGCTGGCCGCCACCGCTGTGCCGCTGACCGAGGTGGTCGAGCACCTGGCGCGCTGCGCGGACCCCGGCTGGACGGTGAAACGGCGGGTCGCCGACGAGCTCTTCGCCTACCTGGTGGTCGAGCGGGACCGGCTGCCCGACGGTTGGCTGACGGAGCTGACCGGCTGGTGCGCCGAGCGCGGCTGGACCGTCTCGCTCCAGGGGCGGAAGCTGTACGCCGTGCCCGCCGCGCTCACCAAGAGCGCGGCCCTGGCGGAGGTGCTGCGCCGGATCGGCGGCGGCACCGTACTCGCCGCCGGCGACTCCCTGCTCGACGCCGACCTGCTGCTCGCCGCCGACCACGCCTGGCGCCCCGGCCACGGCGAACTCGCCGACCAGGGCTGGACCGCGCCGCACCTGACGGCTCTGGAGCAGCGCGGTGTACTCGCGGGTGAGGAGATCGTGCGCGCGTTCCTCAGCCACGTGCGGGGGTGACTCAGCCGCAGCAGCCGCCACCACAGCAACCGCCGCCACCACCACCGGCCGAGGCCGCCGGGGCAGCGCTCGCACCGGCCGAGCCGGTCACGGCGACCGTGGAGAGCAGCTTCGCGGTGTCCAGGTGCCCCTGCGGGCACATCGCCGGGGCATTGGCCTGTGCCATCGGCCGGCGGAGTTCGAACGTGGCGCCGCAGGTGCGGCAGCGGAAGTCATAGCGAGGCATGCCCGCAGCCTACCCAGCCCAGCTCCGCTTCACCGCCGCGACCGCCCGCCACCCGCTGCCTTCCTGCTCCCCACCGCCTCCCCTTCCATCTCCCCATCTCTGCTCCATCTCCCCTTATCCCTGCGCCTGCTCGTCGCGGATCATCGCGACCACCTGTGCGGCGGTCTCGCGCACTCCGTCCAGTTCGACGAGGAAGTGCCAGTAGTCCGGGTGACGTCCGGCCGCATCCAGCGCCGCCACCGCCCGGTCCAGCCGGCCGACCGCGGCGTCCAGCGGACCGGCATGCCGCGGGTCCGGCACCTGGCGACCCGTCATCGCGAGCCGCTGGGCGTCACGCAGCGCGAACCGGGCCCGCTCCACCTCGCCGTGCGCGTCCCGCTCCGCCTCGTTCAGCCGGCGCAACCGCTGCGACACCGCCGCCACGGCGCCGTCCGCCGTCTCCAGCAGCGTCCGCACCGCACCGACCGCCGAGCTCGCGTCCGCCCAGCGCTGCGCCGCGAGCGCGTCGTCCGCCTCGGCCAGCCGCTGCCGCGCCGAGCGGACCGCCGCCTGCGCCTCCTGCGGCACCCGTTGCAGGTCCTCCCAACAGGCCGCCGAGAACCGGCGGCGCAGTTCGCTCAGCGCCGGGTCGAGCGTCCCGGTCCTGGTCTCCAGGGCCTCCGCCCTGGTCCGCAGGCTGGCGATCCGCTGCGCGAGCTCGCGCTGCTGCTCGGGCAGCCTGGCCGCGGCCGCCCGGACCAGCTCGGCGCGCTGCGCGACGTCCTCCGCCCGCTGCACGGTGGCAGCCACGCCGTGCTTGGCCGCGCCCTCGTTCAGCCGGGTCAGCTCCGGCGCCAACTCGGCCAGCCGGGCCGCCGGCTCGTCCGCCCGCAGGCCACCGGCCCGCACGGCGTCGAGCGCACCGCTCGCGGCCAGCAGCGCCCGCTTCGCCTGCTCGACGGCCGGCGTCACCCGGGCCAGCTGCGCCTCCGCGTGCCGAACCAGCGGCTGCAGACGGCTCAGGTAGTTGTTCAGCTCGGCCTGCTTCGCCGCCAGCTCCCGCCCGGCCTGCTCCAGCCGCTGCCGCGCCTGCGCCGCCGCGCCGGGCGCCAGCTCGGCGGCCTCCAGATCACACGAGTCCAGCGCGGCGAAGTACGCCAGGTTGACCTGGTCGATCCGGGCCGACAGGTCCTGGAAGTCCTCCAGCGCCTGCCGGGCCGGCGCGCCCTCCTCGGCCGCCCGCACCGCCGCGACGGCGAGCTGCGCCTCACGCTGCGCCGAGTCCAACTCGTAGAACGCCTGCTGCGCCGCGTCCCGCGCCGCCAGCGCCCCGGCCCGCGCCTCATCCCCGCCACGCCGCCGCCGGCCCCACCCGCCGCCACCGCCACCACCGGCACCACTGAACGAAGCTGCGAGCGCCGCACCCAGAACCACCGGCAGCAACACCAGCTCCCCGACCGCCCACCCGGCAGCCCGCCCCCCGTTCCCCCGCGCGCTACCCGCCGTCACTCCGCACTCCCTGCTCGCCACCGACCGGGCCCTCATTCTCCCCGACCGCCCCCCGCCACCCCCGCCGCGTCCCCAAACCCTGCACACCACCGGCCGCCGGACCAGGTACTCTTACCTTTCACCGCGCGGCCTCCCCCGGGAATCGACCGCGCGGCGGGGGTGCGTAGCTCAGCGGTAGAGCGCTGCTCTTACAAAGCAGATGTCGGCGGTTCGAAACCGTCCGCGCCCACCACCACGAAGGGCCGGTTCGGAGGAGTGATCCTCACGAACCGGCCCTTTGCCGTTCCTCGGAAAGTCGGCGAGCTGGACGTCCGGCGCGGGGCCCGCTGGGTCGCCGAGAGCCCGGTGCCGGCGGACGAGGTGTCGGGTCAGTCGTCCTCGTCGTCCGGGTCGTAGTAGATGGCGAGGGCGTCGATCAGGGATTCGATGAGTTCGCCGCGTGGGTTTGCCTTGTAGTCGGCGTCGAAGCCGGTTTCGAGGAGGGCGGATTGGAGGGCTTCGGCGAGTTCCCAGGCTTCGTCTTCTGTGGGTGGGGTGCTGGGGTTCAGGGGGATGCCGCTGTGGGTGGCTGCCTGGTGCAGGAGCTCGAGCTTTTCGGTCGAGCCGGTGAACCAGGTGGGCTTGCCGGATTCCTCGGTGGCCTTCACTGTGCCCTCCGGGCCGGGATTCGCATGGTGCTGCTCCGTACGTCGTGAGTCGCTCATTGTAACTCGGCGGCAGGTGGGCCCGAGGGCCCGCCTGCCGCCGAGTCGGTGCATGGTCAGTACGCGGTCAGTACGCGGTCAGTGCATGTCGGCGGGGCGCGAGGAGCGCTTTCCGTTCGGCTTGCCGCGGGACGTTCCGAAGGCGGTGATGACCTTGCCCTTCGTTGTCAGGACCACCATCGCGCGCTTCTTCCCCTTGCCGGTGTAGCGGAAGGAGAATTCCCGGAATCCAGTGGCCGGGTTCCTGCGGAAGTCGCGTTCGATCTTCTTGGGGTTCTTGACGGCGTCGTGCATCTTCGCGATGTTGACCCCCTGGCCGTCGTTGCGGCTGATGGCCTGGTGGAGTCCGTGCCGCTTGTAGCCGGTGATCCGGTCCGGCGGCTGGATCCGCACCACGCAGCGCTTCGGCGGGCACTTGGCGGGTTCGGCCGAGTGCGGTGCCTCCACGTGTGCCCGGCCGGCCCTGGACTCGCCGCGTCGCAGGGCGTTTCCGGCTCGTCGGCCGAGGGCGCCGCCGTGCTTGGCGATCTTGTTCAGGATGTAGCCGGTCGCCACGTCCTTGAGGGCCTGCTTGTAGTGGCCGTGGTAGACGTCGCTGCCCACGTGGGCCGCGTACAGGCCGGTGTTGATCGCCCGGGCACCGCGGCCGACCGCGCCGAGGACGCGGGCGGTCTTGGTGGCGGCGGAGAGGCCGCGCAGTGCGATGGCGCCCTCGCCGACGGCCGGGATGTACGACGCGACCGCGAGTGCGGCCTGGGCGCAGTTGCCCCAGCCCGGGTGGGTGGCGCAGCTGACCACGTCGGCCGCGCCGGAGACCTGGTACGCGACCTTCGCGCCGGTCTCGATGCCGCTCACCGTCGCGTGGAACGCGACGCCGGAGTCGTGGGCGACCACGTGGGCGGCCTTCTTCAGCCAGCCGGGCCAGTGCCCGTCGGGGTCGGTGAAGGCCAGCGGGTCGCCGTCGGCGTAGGCGTAACGGTCCTGGGCGACGCTCGGGTTGGGGTCCGACCACCACGGGTCCATGCCCTGGACCGCGTAGCGGTCGGGCAGGTCCGTGACGGCGTGGTCGGGGCTGTAGCTGTCCCGGGAGATGAAGTTGCTGGTCGAGGGGTCGTACCAGCGGGACAGCATGTCGATCTTGCCGGTCGTCGGATCCGTGAAGTCCGACTGGAAACCGAGCGAGTGCCGGGTGCCCGTGGTGGCGATGGTGTTGCCGAGCGGGTCGTAGGCCGCGGAGTCGGTCAGCGCGCTGCCGGCCGCGGTGAACGTGCCGACCAGGTCGTTGTGCTGGTCGGTGGTGGCGATGGTGTGCAGGCCGCCCTCGGTGATCCCGGTGATGTCGCCGCCGGGGTCGCGCGAGTAGAGCGCCGCGCCGTCCGAGGCGACCTCGTCGCCGATGCCGGAGTAGGCGAGCGTGGTGGTCGGGCCCGCGGTGGAACCCGTGGTCACCAGCCGGTCCAGCGCGTCGTAGTCGTAGCTCTGCGCGCCGTCCGTCTTGAGCCGGTCGAACGCGTCGAACTGCATGGCCTCGGTGGTCTGCGAGCCGTTCGGCGTCTTGCCGGACATGGTGCCGCGGGCGGTGTACGTGTAGCTCGCGTTGCCGTCGGAGACCAGCCGGTTGCGGGCGTCGTAGCTGAGGTTCTGCGCTCCGATCTGGGTGCGGTTGCCGGACGCGTCGTAGGCGTACGGGACGGTCGTGGTCCCGTTGTTCCACGAGGTCAAGCGACCGGCGGTGTCATAGGTGTAGGTGTTGGCCGAGGCCCCCGCGTAGCCCGCGGTGGTCTTGCCGGTCAGCTGGTCGTCGAGGTTGTAGGAGTAGCCGATCGAGGCGGCGGTCGCGCCGGTCGCGGTGGTGACCGTGTCGCTGGTCAGCCGGTGCAGGGCGTCGAAGCCGAAGCTGCGCGTGTCGTTGCCGGCGCCGTAGCCGATCGTGACGGGCTGCGAGTCCTTGTCGTAGCCGTAGCCCGCGGTGGCACCGGAGGCCGGGTCGGCCATGGTGGCCAGGCGGCCGGCCTGGTCGTAGGTGTAGGTGGCGGTGCCGGACGCGTCGGTGCGGCTGGTGGTCTTGCCCTCGCCGTCGTAGCCGAACGAGGAGCTGCCGGACGGTCCGGCGGCCGAGAGCAGCTGCCCGCGGTCGTTGTAGCTGAAGGTGTCGTTGCCGCCGGTCGCGCCGGCCGAGGTGATCCGTCCCATCAGGTCGTAGCCGAAGGTGTGGTCACTGGTGGCGCTCTCGGCGCCGGTGCCGGTCTCCCGGGTCAGCCGGCCGAGCTGGTCGTACGTGCGGCTGCGGGTGACGCCGCCGGGCTCCGCGAGCGTGACGGCCTGCCCGGCCGCGTCGTAGCTCGTGGTCCAGGTGCGGTCGGCCGCGTTCGGGTAGGCGGTGGTGGCCGGTTCGACCTGGCTCTCGGGCAGGTTCCAACTGTTGTAGGTGGTCAGGAAGTTGTTGCCACGACCGTCGGTGTAGCGGGTGCGGTTGCCGACCGCGTCGTAGCCGAAGGAGGTGTTGATGGTCGCGCCGGGGCCGGTCGTCTCGGTCTCGGTGAGCGGGTGGTGGTCGGAGTCGTAGGTGTAGGTGTCGGTCGAGCCGAGCGCCGAGGTCGCCGTCGTGACGTTGCCCGCCGGGTCGTAGGCCAGGGTGCGGGTGCGCAGGACCTTTCCGGTGCTGTCGAAGTCGTTGACCGCGGTGATCCGGCCGGCCGGGTCGTAGACGGTGCTCTGCCCGGTGCCGGACGGGTCGGTGGTCGTCACCGGGCGCCCGAGGGCGTCGTAGGCGATGGCCGTGGTGTTCCCGTAGGCGTCGGTCTGGCTGGTCTTCTCGTGGTCGAGGTCGTAGCCGTAGCTGGTGACCACCCCGGTCGGGGAGGTCTCGGTGGCCAGGTCGTCCGTGGCGTTGTACGCCAGCGTGGTGGTGTACGCGGCGGCCACGGGGGAGCGCTCCACCTCCGTCTCCGTCAGCTTGCGGCCGAGGAAGTCGTAGGTGGCCTGCTGGACGGCGCCGGTCGGGTCGGTCTGCGAGATCTGCTCGCCGACCGCGTCGTAGCCGTAGTGCCACAGGCCGCCGGTGGTCGCGCCGCCCACGGCCGGCTCGGTCTTCGTGACGTCGCGGCCGAGCTGGTCGTAGACCGAGGTGGTCGTGTTGCCCAGCTGGTCGGTGTGCGAGATCAGCTGGTCGAGCTGGTCGTAGGTGTTGCCGGTGGTGGCCGTGATCGGGGTGGTGCTGCCCGGCGCCGTGTAGTTCGGCTCGATCGTGCCGGTCAGCTTGCCGAGCGCGTCGTAGCTGCTGTAGGTGGTGTTGCCGTTCTCGTCGGAGTGCGAGGTGGCGTCACCGAAGGTGTTGTAGCCGACGGACTCGAACGGCGAGGCCGTGACGACGGTGCCGCCGACCGCCTCGATCGGGCGGCTCGGCTCGGTGACGTACGCCTGGCGGCCGGCCGCGTCGTACTGGTAGTCGGTCTCGCTTCCGTTCGGGTCCCGCTCGGCGGCGGTCAGGCCGCGCTGGTCACGCGTCCAGGTCGTGGTCAGGTTGCCGGTCGCACCGTTGTGGACGGTCTCGGTCAGCTCCCGGCCCATCGGGTCGTACGTGTAGTCGGTCTGGGTGGTCAGCGCGCCGGTCGAGTCGGTCCTGGCGACCGAGGTCTCGTGGTCGTCCGCGTCGTACGTGGTCGAGGTGGTGCGCCAGATCGGCTGGCCGGTCGTGCCCAGCCCGGCCTTGACGGCCTCGGCGGTGACCCGGTGCGCGGCGTCGAAGGTGTAGGTGGTCAGCGTCTCGCCGTCGGCCAGGTCGGTGAGGCGGTCGTCGGCGCCGTCGTAGGTGAAGGCGTGCAGCTGGATCGTGTTGGCGGCGGTGCCGTCGGTGCGCTGCTCGGTCTTGGTCGAGTTGTCGTCGTAGTAGGTGTAGGAGTTGGTGCGGCCCATCGCGTCGGTGTCCGAGGCGAGGCGGCCGGCCGGGTCGTAGGCCTTCGAGTCCAGCAGCAGGTCGGCGGGCGCCGAGGGTGCGGTCGGATCGCCGGTGAAGCCCTTGAGCGTGCTGGTCAGCAGCTCGCCGCGGGGGGAGTAGGCGTAGGCGATCGTGGTGCCGGCGGCGTCGGTCTTGGAGGACCGGTTGCCGTAGGCGTCGTAGTGGTAGGACTCGCTGTGCCCGGCGGCGTCGGTCATGGTGGCCAGCTGGCCGAGCCCGTTGTACGCGTACGTCTCGGTCCGGGCGGCGTCCTTGCCGGTCAGGTCCGACTTGACCTCGGTGAGCAGGTGCTCGTCGGGGTCGTAGGTGTACGCGGTCTGCTCGGTGTGCACCACGCCGGTGACCCGGTCGGTGACGGCCGGCTCGGTCTGGGTGAGGAACCTGCCGTCGCCGTCGTAGGTCGCCGTGCTGGTCAGGCCGCCGGGGGCACTGACCGCGTCGTAGACCGTGTGGCCGGTCAGCCGGCCGAGCTGGTCGTAGGCGTACTTGGTGACCAGGCCCGCCGGGTCGGTGACCTGCGCGAGGTCGCCGTTGTGGAAGTAGGCGTACGTCGCCTTGGCGCCGCCCGCGGTGGTCTTGCTCGCGATCAGGCCGGGCGGGACGGTGCCGGAGTCGACGGCCGCCTCGGTGCCGGCCGTGTAGGTGGTGCTGCTCACCCGTCCGGTGCCGTTGGTGTACGGCGGCGTCGTGGTGGCGACGACCCGTCCGGCGGCGTCCAGGTCGTTGTGCGTCCAGTACGTGTTGTCGGTCGCCGAGGCGGACCGGCCGTCCCGGGTGTCGGTCACCGCGTCGTTGCGGGGATCGACCGGGTTGGCGGTGTTCAGGTAGTAGCTGCTGTAGCTGGTCGAGCAGATCTGGTGGGCGCGGTCCTGGCAGCTGGTCTCACTGACCACGTTGCCGCGGGCGTCGTGCCCCTCGATCCGGGTGTTGCCGTTCGGGTCGGTGACGGTGGACTCGAAGCCGCCGCTGTCGTACCCGTAGCTGGTGGTCGCCCCGAGCGCGTCGGTGGACGAGATGATCCGGCCGGCGTTGTTCGGGTCGTAGGACGAGCTGACGGTCTTACCGCTCGGGTCGGTGAGCGTCGCGGTGGTCAGCGGCGCCAACTTGCCGGCGGCGTAGGCCTGGAAGTGGTTGGCCACGTCGGCGGCGGTCAGCTGGTGGTTGAAGAACGCGAACTCGCTGATCGCGCCCTTGAAGTGCCCGGCGTGGTCGCCCGGCTGGTCGGGCCAGCTGTTCGCGATCAGGCCGGCGCCGAGGTAGACGTTGGTCATCCCCCAGCCGGTCTGGCTGACCGTGCCGGTCTTCGTGCCGATCTGGGTGCCGTCCAGGTAGAGCGCCTGGCCGGCGCCGGTCGCGTCGGTGGAGAGCACGACGTGGTGCCACTTGCCGTCGGCCACCGAGGCGGGTGAGCTCATCGCGCTCGCGTTGCCGTCCCAGAACTCGCCCTGCAGCTTGCCGTCGCCGCCCACGTACAGCGCGGGGGTGTAGGAGTACTGCGGGCCGTTCGGGTCGGTGACCAGCTGCGCCTGGTACGAGAAGAGCACGCCGCCGGGGGTCGTGGTGTTGAACCACATCTCCAGCGCGGACGGGCCGCTGTTCGGGACCAGGCCGCTCGGCAGCGCGGTCCAGGAGGACGCGCCGTCGAAGGAGGCCGCGGTCACGTCGCTCGCGGCGTACGGACCGGGGGTGCCCAGGGTGACCTTGTTGTAGTTGCCGTAGGCGGTGCCGAGCTGGTTGGCGGCGTCCGACCCCGAGGAGTCGGCCAGGCGCCAGTAGCCCTGCGGCGCCGAGCCCATCACGGCCGACCGGTAGACGCCGGACGAGCCGGTCACCGTCGGGGTGTTGAGCTTCCAGGTCCCGCCGTTGGCGTCGGTGGTCTGCAGGACCCGGTCGGCCATCGCGTCGTAGGAGATCTGCGCCTGCACCGCGCCCGAGGGCTGGGTGATCTTGGTCAGCAGCGCGTTGGCGGTCGTCCGGCCGCTCTGGCTGTGCGCGGCCGCGGTGGCCGCGCCGACCGGGTGGGCGTAGAACGCGACGTCCGAGATCTGGCCGTTGAAGTAGCGGTCGCCCCGGGTGACGTTGGCATCCCAGTCCGTGCTGGAGTAGCCGGCGCCCAGGTAGGCGATCGGCTGGGCGGAGTTGGCGATGGCGCCGGCCAGCGTGCCGACCGGAGCGCCGTCCAGGTACAGCGTCTGGGTGTTCTGCGCGCCGGAGAGCAGCACGTGGTGCCAGTTGCCGTCATTGACCGGGCCGGCCGAGGTGATCGGCGTCGCCGCGCCCTGCCAGAACTCACCGCGCAGCTTGCCGTCGGTGCCCAGGTACAGCGCCGGGGTCCAGCTGGTCGGGGTGTTGCCGAGGGTGGCGTTCTGGTACGAGAGCAGCGGGCCGCCCGCGGTCGTCGTCTTGAACCAGAGCTCGACGGCCAGGTTCGAGGTGGACGAGAGCAGGTTGTCCGGCAGCCGGACCGAGGAGTTGGTGCCGTTGAAGGCGGCCGAGCCGGCCGGCGAGGCGGCCAGCGGGCCGTTCTGGGCGAACGTCACGTTGTTGTACGTGGCGTTGTCGTTGCCCTCGTTGAGCGTGACGCTGCTCGCCGCGGTGGTGCCGGCGGTCTCGTTCAGCCGCCAGTAGGACTGCGGTCCGGCGTCCAGCACCGCGGTCTTGTAGTGCGAGCCGGTGGTGTAGGCGTAGCTCGTGCAGGCCGTGGTCGAGCTCGGCGGGCAGACCGAAGTCAGCTGGTCGCCGGTGTAGTTGTAGAGGTACGTCAGGTCGGTGTTCTGGTCGGTGCCGGAGACCGGGTCGGTGAAGACCCGCGACACGTGCGGGAAGCTCGCGCCGGTGGGCGTGGACCAGTTGAAGTGCAGTGCCCGGCCGCTGGTCGCGCTGGTGACGCTGCTCAGCAGGCCGTTGCCGTCATAGGCCAGGGTGTTGACGCGGCCGTCGGAGTCCTTGACCTGGCTGAGCGGGAAGAGCGCCGGGTTCGCGGCCGAGACCGTGAACGTGTAGGCGGTGCCGCCCTTCTCGGTCAGCGTGAAGGAGGTGACGGCGTTGTTCGCGCCGGTCTGCGCGGTCAGCGTGGCGTACATGCCCTGCGGCGGCGCGTAGGAGGAGCACGGCGGACCGGTGCTCGGGCTGCTGCTCGGGTTGCAGCCGAACCGGATCTGCCGGCCGTCCACGTCGGTGATCACGACGTTGTTCGAGCCGTCGTCGTCGATCACCGCCCGCATGTCCAGCGGGGATATCCAGCCGGCGCCGAACATGCCGTTGTTGCGCGGGTCGAGGCTGTTGTACGTGCGGTGCACGTCCAGCGCCGGACCGGCGGTGGCCACGGTGGAGTCGGCGGCCTCGGTGGTGAAGTTGCCGCTCTGCGGGTCGAAGCCGCGGGCGGCCGGGTTCTCGGTCAGGTGCGAGGTGACCGGCGGCTGGCCGACGGCGGTGTTGAAGTAGCCCTGCACGAACGGGCCGGCGGTGGCGTTGCCGTCGGAGATCCAGACCTGCCAGAAGTAGCTCTGGCCCCAGGCGAGTTTGCCGCCCGCGACCTGCCAGCTGGTGGCGGCCGCCAGGCTGCCGGAGTCGAAGCAGTTCACCGGAGCCGCCGGAGTGCCGCCGCAGACGCCGAACTTGTAGCTCAGCCCGGTGCCCGGCCAGTTGTCCGGGTCGTGGCCGGTGGCGAACAGCGTCGGCGTCAGGGTCGGCTCGGAGGCGTTGTTCGGCGGGTACGAAGTGTCCACCTGCGGCGCGATGTTGGTGATGGTGTACGACCAGCAGGCGTTGTGGCCGCCGACGTCGCTGAACGCGTAGTAGCCGCGCTTCTCCATCTCCCAGCAGAGCGTGTACGTGCCCGGCGACAGCGCGGGGCTGATCGCCTCCAGCTTCACCGACTGGTTCGGCCCGACGTTGTTCGGCAGCGAGACGCTGGAACCCCAGCCGACCAGCGAGCCGTCGGACCGGTAGGTGCGTGAACCGAGCGCGTACGAGCCGTTGTTGCTGCCCGAGGCCCAGGTGTTGGACGAGGTGTTGGTGACCGTGACGGCGATCTGGCCCTGCTGGATGTGCGAGGGCGCGAAGTCCCAGGTCGAGGCGAAGTTGAAGCTCGCGTCGTCCGGGGCGTAAGTGACGTCCAGGTACGGGGCGTTGGAGCCGGAGGCGGCCGAGTTGAAGCGCTTCCAGTGGTACACGTCGTTCGCCGAACCGTACAGCAGGAAGCCGTTGTTGGCGCCGCCGTGGGTCCAGGAGGTGACCTGACCGACGCCGGTGGAGTTCAGCGGGATCCGCTCCCACTGCGAACCGCCGCAGCCGGTGCCGGTGCCGCCGGTGAACGAGGCCGAGCCGGACTGGGTGGCCGGGTAGCCGACGCCGGGCCAGCCCTGTGCGGTGCCCAGGTTCCAGCCGCCGGTGATCGCCTTGACGTCCACCTCGGCGGCCGTGGCGCAGTAGCCGGACCAGGTGGCGTACAGGTTGACGCCGCCGCTGATCACCGAGGCGTTCGCGATCGAGGTCTGCACCGGGAAGCGGACGTAGGAGGCCGAGGCGTGCGAGCCGTCGTAGTCGCCGACCTTGAGGTCGGAGTTGCTCGAACTGCTCGCGATGTTGGTCTGGCCGCTGATCAGGTTGTTCTCGAAGAACGCCGTGGTGTCGGTGTTGGTGTTCGCCGAGGACGGGTCGACCTTGACCGGGAAGACCCGGGCCGGGTCGTGCAGCCAGGCCGAGTCGACGCTGACCTGGAGCGCCTTGCGGCCCTGGTCGTCGACGATCGCGTAGTGCACGCCGTCCGAGAAGGCGCCCTCACCCGAGCGCGGGTCGATCTTCGCGTCGGACATGGTGCCCGCGGGGACGGTCACCTTGACGGCGCCAGTGGCGTCCAGGAAGACCGCGTCGCCGTTGGCGGCGATCTTCGGGGTCAGGCCCGGAGCGGTGATCGGGAAGGTCCAGACCGTGGGCGCGTCCGCGCCGTGCAGGACGATGGTCTCCTTGAAACCCTCGTCGACGCTCTTGAGGTCCAGGTCCGCGGACTGGCGGGCGCCGGGGAAGACCACCTCGTTGCCGGCGACCTGGCCGGCGGCGGCGGTCGCGTCGTCCAGGCCGAACGAGACGCGGTTGCGGCCGTCGCCGCTGATCGACATCAGCTGCGGGTCGTTCGCGGCGGTGGCGAACTCGACGTCCTGCGAGTCGGCCTTCTTGGTCAGCTTGGGGCTGGCGGCGGGCGCGGCGGCGGGTGAGGCGGCGGGTGAGGCGGCCGCGCTGCCGCTCGGGCTCGAGGTCGGGCTCGGGGCGGCGCCGTTGTCCGCGGCCAGCGTGAACGCGGCCTGCTTGGCGGCGGGCTTGGCGTTCGGGGTTGCGCTGGGCGTCCCGCTCGGGGCGGCGGTGGCAGTGGCGGCCGGCTTGGTGTCCGGGACCAGGGTCGGGTCGATGTCCGACCAGGTGCCGTCGGGGTTGGGGTAGGAGACCCGGCCGGCGTAGGTCCGCACGGTCTGGGTGCCGTCCGGGTTGCGGAAGACCTTCTCGTGGTCGTCGCGCCTGCTGGTGTCCTCGGTGCTCTTGCCGGGATCGAAGCCGGCGAGCCCGGACTTGCCGGGCTCGGTGCCCGGTGCGATCTGCACGTTGCCCGAGCGGTCCACCAGGAACGGATCGGCGACCCGGTCCTTCGGCGCGAATGGCGGGAGCTGGCCGGGGGCGGTGCCCGGTCCGTGGCCCGGCACCGGACCGCTGTCGGCGCCGCGGGTGGTGTCCGTGGAGACCAGGTGCGGCTTGCCGGCCGCCGAACCCGACTGCTGCTTGGGGGTGGCCACCTTCCTGGTGTCCACGCGCTTGCCGGCCGTCGCGGCCACGGCCCTGGCCGGCAGCGGTATCGCCTCGGCGGCGTCGGTGGCGAGCCCGAAGCCGAGCGCGAGCGTCGTCAATGACGCTGTCCAGCGCAGTAGTTGTCGTCGCCTTGCGGCGGCTGAGGGCGTCCCTGAATACGGGCGCACTATCCCCTCCGTAGATAAAAATCTGATAAGAGCCGGAGAGTTCTACCAATGCGCCGGATTGCTGGTCCATTGTGTGAGCGAACGCGAACGACCCTTGCGGTACAAGGGCGACAAAGGTGCTTAAAAATGACCGTGAGTCAGAGATGAAACCTGAGAGGTTCCTTGAAAAGAGGGTTTTAGGTGCCGATTTTGGGGGGAGTTTGTGGCCTTCGTGATGCTCTAAGCTCTGCTCGGCCCGCGCGGAGTCGACCGCGGGGGCCGGTGCGAATGCGAGCCTGAGCGCGAGGGAGCGACAGCGGTGTCATCACGGAGAACCACCCCGGCCGGCGGCGCCCTGCACGTCGGCGCCCTGCACGTCGGTGCCCTGCGCGTCGGTGCCCTGCGCGTCGGCGCGCTGCTCGGCGGTGCCGCCGTGCTGCTCGCCGGCTGCGCGTCGCACCACGCGGCGCCGGCGCCGGCACCGGCGCGGCCCTCGCAGCCGTTCGTCGACTTCAACGCCTGCCTGATCACCGGGCCTGCGGGCCTCGCGCCGGACGCGGTCGGCGCCCAGGCCTGGGCGGGCACCCAGGCGGCGGCCGGGGCGCTGCACGCCCGGACGAGCTACGTCACGGCGGCGCCCGCGAACCTGGCCGGGGCGCTGGGCGGGCTGCTGCTCAAGCGCTGCACGCTGATCGTCGCGGCGGGGGACGAGTCGGCGGGGGAGCAGTTCGGCGCGGTGGTGACGGCGTTCGCGCAGGCGCACCCGGAGCAGCATGTCCTACTGGTCGGGACGGGCGGTGCGGGCGGTGCGGCGTCGGGTGGTGCGGGGGCTGCGGTTGCGAACGTGCGCCTGGTGGCGGCGGGCGACGGCCTGTCGGAGCGCGTTCGGCAGGCCGTCACCGAGAGCGCCGGGGGCTGACCGTCGCCTGACGGTGCACGCCGGTGCGCGTCGGTGCGCGTCGGTGCTTGAGCGCGTCAGTAGTCCAGGCCGGGGTACCAGTCGTCGCGGCCCTGCGGGGTCAGGTCGAGCAGGTGCCAGACCGGGGAGAGCAGGTCGATGCCGCGCTGGTCGAGGTCGGCGTCCATCCGGGGCCGGGTCGAGTATTGGTGACGCACCGTGCCGTCCGGGTCCTTGGTGAAGACCGAGATGGTGGAGTCCTGGTGGCCCTGCTCGTCCTCGCTGCCCAGGTCGTACTTGAACGTGCTCGCCCCGCAGCTGAGCAGGCGCAGCCTGGTCCAGCCGCGCCGGCGGGCGTGCTCGCGCAGCGGCTCCGGATCGGCGGCGGCCACCACGGCGAAGTCGGCGTTGCGGGTGACGTGGTGGGCGATCCCGTTGAAGCCGTCGATCCACATCGTGCACATCGGGCACGGGCTCTGCTGCGCCTTGCCGTACATGAACTGGTAGAGCACCAGCGGGCGTTCGGGGCTGGTGAAGAGATCGGCGAGCCGCACCGGCCGGACCGGCAGATCGCCCTGGTCGAGGTACGGCGGCCCCTCCAGGAATCTGTACTCGGGGAGCGCCGGGCCCGGCGGCAGTTGCCGCCGCTGCTCGGCGAGCCGCTCCCGGTGGCGCATCAACTCGATCTCCTCCGACTGGAGTTGCTCGCGCGCCGCGCGGTACTCGGCGGACTCCCCGGGCAGCCGGGTGCGGTACGGGTGGAACGCGTCGGGGGCCTGCGGCGGGAGCGTCATGGGCGGTCCTGGGGCGTCGGCGGAGAGGACGGACTCCCCGCCAGCCTCGGCCGCCCCGGGTGCGGCGGCAACCGCTCGCCGCCGCCCGGGTGAGCCGGGACCCTGACTCAGGGCGTGGTCGGCGACTCAGGGCATGACCGGCGCCGGCGGGCCGTCCAGCAGCGCGGCGAGCCCGTCCAGCATCCGTTCCAGGGCGAACTCGAAGAGCCGGTCGAGGTCGAGGTCGAAGTCGTCGCCGTCCGCCGCGGAGCCGGCCAACTCGGCCAGCAGGCCGCCGAATACCGGGTACGCGCCGGTGCTCAGCACGGCGCCGAGGTTCTCCTCCTGGGCGGCCATCCACTCGTCGTCGCTCAGGTCGCTGTGCCGGCGGTCGCGGGCCTGCATGTTCAGGTTGACGGCCAGGCCGCGGATGAACGCGAACATCATGATGTGCACGTGCAGCCTGGTCTGCGCGTCCAGTCCGCGGCCCTCCAGCGCGCTCAGCATCCACTCGCCGAGCCGGACCGCGTTCGGCAGTGGGGCCGGGCGGGTCAGCGAGATGGTCTCGGCCAGCCACGGGTGCTGCCGGAACGCCGCCCACTGGAGCCGGGCGAGCGCCGCGAGCTGCGGCCGCCAGCCGCGCGGCGCGTCCGGCTCGGGGGAGGGGATCCGGCCCAGTGCCTCGTCGGTCATCAGGTCGAGCAGTTCCTCCTTGCCCGGCACGTGACGGTACAACGCCATGGTGGCGACGCCGAGTTCGGCGGCGACCCGGCGCATCGAGAGCGTGTCCAGGCCCTCGGCGTCGACCAGTGCGACGGCGGCGAGCACGATCCGGCCGCGGGTCAGGCCTTGCTCGTGCTCGCGGCGCTCGCGCGGGCGGGTCGGCGCGGGGGGCTGCTCGGAGGGGGCCGGGGGCGGGGTTGCTGCCGGGGTGGGGGCGGGGGTGGGGGTCGGGCCAGCCGCCGTCTGCGCCAGCCGGGGGGCGTCCGGTGCGACGACCGTGCCGACGCCGGGCCGGGCCAGCACCAGCCCGTCCTGGCGCAGCGCCGCCAGTGCCTTCGTCGCGGTGGCCATCGCGACCCCCCACTCCTGGGTGATCTGCCGGGTCGACGGCACCCGCTCGCCGGGCCGCAGCTCGCCGGCCGCGATCCGCTGCCGGACCTGCGCGGCGATCCGCTGGTACGGCGGAACGTCCGCCTCGGCGGCGGGCTCGGTGGCTGCGGACATGCGGGGCTCCTCTGTCGACACCGCTTGAGTGTACTAGTGCGGACTGATGCACCAGGCCAGCGAATTCGGACGCTCCTTGGTTGCTGCCATGAGTGCACTATGCGTACTCTGTACGCATCGAAGCGCGTACGGTGTACGCCCAGACCTCCCGGGGGATATTCCGATGGCCACCCTGCAACGCACTAGCTCGGCCTCCACCGCCGAGCCGGACCAGCCACGACTCGCCGGCCGCCGCGAGTGGATCGCGCTGACCGTGCTGCTGCTCCCGCTGCTCCTGGTCTCGATGGACGTCTCGGTGCTCTACTTCGCGGTCCCGTTCATCAGCCGCGACCTGGCGCCGAGTGCCACCCAGCAGCTCTGGATCTTCGACATCTACGGCTTCGTGCTGGCCGGCCTGCTGCTCACGATGGGCGCGCTCGGCGACCGGATCGGCCGCCGCCGGCTGCTGCTGACCGGCGCCCTCGCCTTCGGCTGCGCCTCGGTGCTCGCCGCGTACGCCACCAGCGCGGCCGGTCTGATCGCCGCCCGCGCGGTGCTCGGCGTGGCCGGCGCCACCCTGATGCCGTCCACGCTAGGCCTGATCCGCAACCTGTTCCCGGACGCGAAGCAGCGCAGCAAGGCGCTCGCGGTCTGGACGGCCGTCACCAGCGGTGGCATCGCCCTCGGCCCGGTGCTCAGCGGGCTGTTGCTGGAGCACTTCTGGTGGGGCTCGGTGTTCCTGATCAACACCCCGGCGATGCTGATGCTGCTGGTGCTCGGCCCGGCGTTGCTCCCCGAGTCTCAGCGGGTCCGCGGCGGCCGGTTCGACCTGCTCGGTTCGGCGCTGTCGTTGATCGCGATCCTGTCGCTCGTCTACGGCATCAAGGAGCTGGCGCGCGACGGCTTCGGGCCGCTGCCGCTGGGCGCCGTCGTGATCGGTCTGGCGGTCGGCGTGCTCTTCGTCCGGCAGCAGCGCAGCCACCCGAGCCCGCTGATCGATGCCCGGCTGGTCCGCGGCCGCGCGTTCGGCGGCGCGATCGCGATGAACGTGCTGGCCATGTTCGGGATCGTCGGCTTCGCCATCTTCGTCACCCAGTACCTGCAGTCGGTGCTCGCGATGAGCCCGCTGCGGGCCGCGCTGTGGAGCGTGCTGCCGAGCCTGCTGGTCGGCGCGGTCGCCCCGGCGGCCGCCGCGCTGGGGCAGCGGGTCGGCCGGGCGATCGTGATCGCCGCCGGGTTCGTGCTGATGGCGGCCGGCTTCGGTGACTTCGCCTTCGTCACCGCGCACGCGCCGCTCTGGCGGGTACTGGTCGGCGCCGCGCTCTACGCCTCCGGGGCGGTGGCGGTGATGTCGCAGGTCAGTGAGGTGGTGATGGCGGCGGCGCCGGCCGAGCGGGCGAGTACGGCGTCCGCGCTGATGGAGTCCGGCACCGAACTGGGCGGCGCGCTCGGGATGGCGCTGCTGGGCAGCCTCGGGACCGCGGTCTACCGTGCCGACCTGGACCATGCGCTGCCCGCCGGTCTGCCGGCCGACGCCGTCCGCTCGATCCGCGAGACGCTCGGCTCGGCCGAGGCGGTGGCCGCCGGCCTGCCGGCGAACACGGGCCACGCGGTGCTCGCCGCCGCCCGCGAGGCGTTCACCGGCGGGTTGCAGGCGGCGGCGATCGCCGCGGCGGTGCTGATGGGGCTCGGCGCGGTGATCGCCCTGACGGCGCTGCGCCGGGTGGTGAACGGCGGGGCGGTGAACGGTGGGTCGGCTGAGGGCGGGTCAGCTGAGGGTGGGTCAGCGGAGTGCGGTCGGTCGTCGGGCGCTCCGGCGGCCGCTCCCGCGGGCGACTGACGACCGATCACTCCGGCCCGCCGAGCCCTCCACCGCTCGGCGGGCCGGACTGCGCGCCGGTTCGCTCCAGCAGCACGATCGGGATCTCCCTGGTCGTGGCGCTCTGGTAGCCGGCGTAGGACGGCATGGCGGCGACCACCGCTCGCCACAGGCGCGGCCGTTCCTCGGGCGTGGCGGTCCGGGCGGTGGCGGCGAAGGTCTCGGCGCCGACCTGGAGGGTGACGGTGGGCTCGTCGCGCAGGTTCAGGTACCACGCCGGGTCCCGGTCGGCGCCCGCGTTGGAGGCGGTGACGACGTACGCGTCGCCGTCGCGCTGGTACACCAGTGCGGTGCGGCGCAGTCGGCCGGAGCGGCGGCCGCGGGTGGTCAGCAGCAGGTCGTCGATGCCGGGCCGGGGGTGGCCGTCGGTTTCGAGGAAGCGCCGGATGTGCTCGGCGACCCAGCCGTTCGGGCTGTCGGTGGCGGGGGCTTCGGTGGCGGGGTCGTCGGTGGCCGGCGGGTCCGTGGCGGGGTCGTCCGTGGGGTCGGGTGCGGTGGCCGTCAGCATGCCGTCACTCCGACGTGCGTGCGGTGGTGCTTCGGGCGCTCGATCTCGTCCAGCAGCGCGATCGCGAAGTCCGGGTAGCTGATCCGGAGGTCGGCCCCGGCTGCGGCGAACGCGTAGCCTCCGGCGCGCGTGCCGCCGTGGTCGAAGTCCCCGGCCGGGCTGACCACCAGCCAGTCGAGCCCGGTCGGCGCCGTGTTCGCGGCCGTCCGCAGGGCCTCGGTGCCCGCCGCGTGGCCCTCGTAGAACGCCCGCCACTCCTGCGGGTAGCCGGGCGTGTCCATCAGCAGGGTGCCGTCCGCGGTCGCCAGCACCGAGGCCAGCCCGACCGAGACCAGCCGCCGCACGCCTGCCCGCTCCAGCCCGGCGGCCAGTGCGTGGGCGGCAGCCGGGAAGAACTCGCCGGGCAGCGCGCCCAGATCGACGGCCGCGTTGACCGCGGCGTGGTGTCCGGCGGCGAGGCCGGCGACCGCCGCCGGGTCGGTGACGTCGCCGGCCAGCAGCCGCACCCCGGCCGGCACCGGGTGTGCGGCCGAGTGCGCTGCCGGGTCCCGGACCACCGCGGTCACCGGGTACCCGCGGCGCAGAGCCTCCTCGACGGTCGCCCGTCCGGCCCGCCCGCCGGCTCCGAAGACCACGATCCCGCCCCTGTCTGTCTGCACTGTTCCTTCTCCACTCCGCGTCGCAACGGTCTCTGTCGGTGCGTCGCACGTTAGTGGGGGCCGTGGTTACCGATCGGATACCGCGTTACGGTGGCACCGTGCACGGATCACCGGACCCCACGCCACTGGACGCCAAGCGACTGGATCGCAGACCACTGGACGCCGAGATGTTCGACCCTGTCTGCCCGTCCGATCTGTCGCCGATCCGGATCGGCGACAAGTGGGCGGGGATGGTGCTGCGCTGCCTGGAGGGCGGCCCGCGCCGGTTCTCCGAGCTGCGGGTGCCGCTGCGCGGCGTCACGCCCAAGGTACTGACCCAGTCGCTGCGCATGCTCGAACGGGACGGCTTCGTCCACCGGATCGTGCGCGAGGCGCCCGCCCGGCACGTCGAGTACGAGCTGACGGCGCTCGGCCGCAGCCTGCTGGCACCGCTGGACGCGTACTGCACCTGGGCCGCCGAGCACTGGGACGAGCTGATCGACGCACGCGAAGCGGGCCTGGCCGCTGTGGACCAGGCCCGCTGAGAGCGGTGCTCACGTGGTGGCGCAGCGCTCGTGTTTCGGAGCAGCGCTCACGATTTGGTGCACTGCTCACGATTGAGTGCGCCGCTCACGATTAGGTGCACTGCTCACGATTGGGTGCGCCGCTCACGCCTCACCGGTGCGACATGAACTCCACGACCTGCTGGTAGGTCGGGCGGTTCTGCCAGGTGATCGAGTCGTCCGTCACGCCGCCCAGCGGTCGCTGGATGATCGTGTCGGCGCACCACTGGTCGCCCGCCGCGCAGCTGCTGTCACCGGGGTAGACCTGGGCCGGGGTCTCGGCGGCGGCCTGCTGGAGGCTGGTCAGCAGGACGGTCCGGCAGGCCGACAGGTCGCCGCCGCCGCAGTACGGCTGGGCCAGCGGGCCGGCCACCTGCCGGCCCAGCACGCCGCGCAGGTCCTTGTCCAGGTAACTCCACCAGCCGTACTGGAACGACGAACCCTTGTGCGGGATCGACTCGTTGGCGCTCACCCCGCCGCTCACCGGGCCGGTCTGGCCGCCCGAGGGGGATTCGTTGATCTGCAGCGCGCCGGTCAGCGCGTTGAACAGGTCGTTGCCGAGCCCGGGTTGGAAGACGGCCTGGGAGGCCAGCGGCCACCAGGCGTCCATGATCCGGATCGCGTCGGCGTTCGCGTACGCGTGGCTGCCCGCCGAGGTCTCGGTGCGCTTCGATCCGGCGGCCTGCCAGTTCTGCAACTCCTGCACCACATTGGCGAGTTGCGGATCGGTCACCGGCTGGCTGCCGATCACCTGGAGCATGTCGCCCAGCACGTCCTCACCGCGCAGGTCGGTCAGTGCCGCGCTCTCCATCGCCTGCACCAGCGAACTGCGGGTCACCTTCTGCCCGCTGGTGACCAGCGCCTTGACCCGGGAGTCCAGCAGGTTGGCCCGGTGCACCGAGCCGTCGCCGAACCCGGCCGCGCCGTAGTCGGTGGCCTGCTTGTTGTTCCAGGAGACGTAGTAGTCCTGGTCCACCGACTGCGGGTGTTGTGCGGGCGGCGTGTACTGGGCGGAGTTGGTGCTCGGGTCGAAGCCCTGCCACTCGTACGCCGGCTGGGCGAGCACCGGCAGGCCGGGGTCCACGCCGGGCGCGCGCACCGGGTTGTCACCGGAGTTGTAGTACGCGGTGTGGTTGGCGTCCGCGTAGAACCAGTTGAAGGTGTAGTTCACGTTCTGCGCGGCCTGCTGGAAGCTCGCCGGGTCGTGCACCGCGCCGGGGTCGTTGAACATCTGGAAGCCGATGATCGAGTCGACCTCGTGCTGGTAGGACGAGCGCAGCGAGGTGAACGCGACCGGCTTGCCGCCGACCGTGCCGCGGGCCGTCACCAGTCCGTAGTCCGAGCGGTACATCACCAGGGAGTACGAGCCGGCCGGCGTGGAGTCGGCGGTGGTCGGCGCCCAGGAGTCCTGCTGGACCAGCTTGTCGAACGGCAGGCACTGGCCGTGGTAGAGGTAGGACTCGGCGGCCAGCGTGACCGGCGAGCCGTCGGTGGTGCACAGCGGCACGGCATAGGTGTCGGTGATGTCCTGGCCGGCCGAGGTCGCGCTCCACGCGTAGTCCTGGCCGCGCCCGAGCTCGACGTAGAAGCTCAGGCCGGCGAAGGCGGCGCCGCGTGCGCTGATGCCCGGGCCCTGCAACTCCTCCAGCATCAGCAACTGCGGGGCGAAGTAGCCGGTCTGCGGGCCGAAGACCGCGACCGGGTGTCCGGTGTCGGTGTACTTGCCCGACACCACGAGGGCGTTGGACATCCCGTGCTTGGCGGTCAGCAGGTTGCCGGGCAGTACGCCGGTTGCCTTGGTGGTGGAGGAGGTCGCCGAGCCGGTCGGGTTGTAGATCAGCTGCTCGGGGACCACCGAGCCCGGGTCGGGCATCGCGGCGCCCTGCGGGTCGGCCGGCGGCAGCGCGTACGGGAACGACTGCCCGTCGTGCAGCGTGGTGACCGCCTCCGGGTCGTTCACCTCGCGCAGCGAGGACCAGACCGCATCGCCGGCCACCGTGCCGTAGTGCGCCTCGGCCGCCTCCTTGACCTGCGCGGAGGCGAGTTGGCCGCCACCGCCGGAGCCGAACAGCGCGCCGATCACCGAGGCGAGCGCGACCAGGTCGGTCAGCTGGAACGGCTGGATCGAGCCCGCGTTGGTGATCGCGTTGACGTGCCCGGTCAGGTCGTACTCACCTGGGAACGTACGGTTGTTGTAGGCCTGGGTGATGTACTGGTTGATCCCGTCCACGTAGGCCTGCGCGTCCTGCAGCGCCTGCTGCGCCCGGCCGCCCTGGGAGGCCAACGCGGTGATCTGGTTCTGCAGTTCGGCCTCGGTGTACGGCGCGGCCTGCCAGAAGCTCTGCTCCAGCTGGCGGTTGGCCTCGGCGCCGCCGGCGAAGCCGGACAGCTCGCCGCGGCCGACGTGCCGGAACAGGTCCATCACCCAGAGCCGGTCCTGCGCGGCCGCGTAGCCGGCGCCGAACTCGGTGCCGTAGCGGGTGGTCCCGGTGATGTGCGGGACGCCCGTCGCCTTGTCGCGCACGATCGTGACGTCCGAGCGCGGGCTGATGGTGCTCTCCACCTGGTCGGCCGGCACGCCGAACGAGGAGTCGTTGAAGAAGTTGCCCAACTGCGCGTCGGTGAGCCCGGGGTAGCCACTGGCGAGCGCGGAGTACGGGCCGAGCTGGTCCTCGGTGTGGGCCGGGCGGGTGCCGAACAGCTTGTTGCCCAGGATGTCGGCGAGCGTGGCGTTGCCGTTCTCGCCGGCCGGCAGGATGTCGTTGCAGCGGCCTTGGCAGTAGTCGGGGGCGGCGGTGGCCCGGGGGCTGCTCGCCGTCGCGACGGCCGTGCCGGGGGCGGCGGCCAGCAGCGCGGCGACGACCGCGAGCGCCGGGAACTTCAGGAGGCGTCTCGCGCGTTGGGGGAACAGACGGGGCGGGAGCAGGGTGCGGCGGGGCAAGGCTGACTCCTCACTCTGAAAGCATGCTGTGGGCGTACTGAAGGTGAGAGTTGACGGTAAGTGGGTTACTTGCCGGTTGGCTAGCTGTTGTGCGCGGTTTTGTCATGATTTTTTGTCATGTCTTGATCGAATGTGAGGCCGGCCGACCCCGGTAGCGGCAAAGAGCTGGCTGGCGTTCGCCCGTTCGACAGATCCCTTTGGCCCTGCGCACGTTCGGCCCGGCAAAAACCATGGCATGCGTGTCGCCATCGTCACCGAGTCCTTCCCGCCCGAAGTCAACGGCGTTGCCCACAGCGTGCTGCGTACCGCGGAGCACCTGGTCCGGCGCGGCCACCAGCCACTGGTCATCACGCCCGCGCCCGCGCGCGGGTCGAGCTGCCCGGCACACTCCTTCGGCCCGGACGCCATCGAGCTGCCCGTGGTCCGAATCCCCTCCGTCCCGCTGCCCGGCTACCCCCAGGTGCGCCTCGCGCTGCCCAGCTCCCGGCTGGCCGCGGCGCTGCGCGCACACCGGCCCGACCTGGTGCACCTCGCCAGCCCGTTCGTGCTCGGCGCGCGCGGCGCCGTCGAGGCCAAGCGGCTCGGCCTGCCCGCGATCGCCGTCTACCAGACCGACCTGGCCGGCTACGCCCAGGCCTACCGGGTCGGCGGCGGCCTCGGCGCCGGCGCCGCCTGGCACCGGATCCGCGCGATCCACGGCGCCGCCGACCGCACGCTGGCGCCCTCCACCCCCGCCGCGCAGGACCTCACCGCGCACGGCGTGCCGCGCGTGCACCTGTGGCCGCGCGGCGTCGACTCGCTGCGCTTCCACCCGCGCCACCGCGACCAGGCGCTGCGCCGCGCGCTGGCCCCGGGCGGCGAGGTGCTGGTCGGGTACGTCGGACGGCTCGCGCCCGAGAAGCGGGTCGATCTGCTGGCCGGCGTCTGCGCGCTGCCGGGCGTGCGGCTGGTGGTGATCGGGGACGGGCCGAGCGCGGGTGCGCTGCGCCAGCAGCTGCCCGGCGCGGTCTTCCTCGGCCGCCGCACCGGTGAGGAACTCGCCCGCTGCTATGCGAGCCTGGACCTGTTCGTGCACACCGGTCCGCTGGAGACGTTCTGCCAGACCATCCAGGAGGCGATGGCCAGCGGCGTGCCGGTGGTGGCGCCGGCGGCCGGCGGGCCGCTGGACCTGGTCGGGCACCGGCGCACCGGCCTGCTGGTCGCGCCCCGGGACGCCCGTGCGGTCGCCGAGGCTGTCGCCGAGCTCGCGGGGGACCCCGAACGGCGGGCCGGCTACGGGCGGGCCGGGCGGGCGGACGTGACCGCGCGCACCTGGGAGGCGGTCGGGGACCTGCTGCTGCGGCACTACGAGGAGGTGCTCGCGGAGCACCGCGGGTCGCCCTCGCCCTCGCCGTCGCCCTCGGCCGCACCTGTTCCCGCTCCGGCTCCCGTTCCGCTTCCCGCGCCCTCGCCCGCGCTCTCAACCGCGCCCGCACCCGCACCCGTACCGGTCGAGGAGCAGGTCGCATGACCGGCACCGCGCTGCGCATCGTCCGGCTCGCCAACTTCGTCACCCCCGTCTCCGGCGGCCTGCGCACCGCGCTGCGCCACCTCGGCGCGGGCTACCTGGCCGCCGGCCACGAACCCGTCCTGGTCGTCCCCGGCCCCGAGCACCGCGACGAACTCACCGACCAGGGACGGGTGCTGACGCTGCCCGGCCCGGTGCTTCCGGGCAGCGGCGGCTACCGGGTGCTCACCGACCGGCGGGCCCTCGCCCGGACGCTGGCCGCGCTGGCCCCCGACCGGCTGGAGGTGTCCGACCGCACCACGCTGCGCTGGACCGGCGGTTGGGCCCGCCGGCACGGCGTACCGGCGGCGATGGTCTCGCACGAGAACGCCACCGGCCTGCTGCGCACCCGGGGCCTGCCGGACCGGGCCGCCCGGGCGGTCGCCGACCGGCTCAACTCCCGTACCGCCGCGAGCTACGACACCGTCGTCTGCACCACCGCCTGGGCGGCCGCCGAGTTCCGCCGGCTCGGCGTGCGCAACCTGGTCGAGGCACCGCTCGGCGTGGACCTGCTGGCACTGCACCCGGCCCGCCACGACCGCGCGCTGCGCGAGCGGTTTGCGGCCGGCCGGCAGCCGCTGCTGGTGCTCTGCTCCCGGCTCTCGCCCGAGAAGCACCCGGGGCTCGCCTTGGACGCGCTCGCCGTGCTGCGCGCCCGGGGCAGCGAGGCCGTGCTCGTGGTGGCCGGCGCCGGGCCGCTGCGCGAGCGGCTCCAGGCGCGGGCCGACCGGGAGCGGCTGCCGGTCCGGTTCCTCGGCCACCTGGCCGAACGCAGCTCACTGGCAGGCCTGTTGGCCACCGCCGACGCGGTGATCGCGCCGGGCCCGGTGGAGACCTTCGGCCTGGCCGCGCTGGAGGCACTGGCCTGCGGCACGCCGGTCGCGGTCAGCCGGTCCTCCGCACTGCCGGCGATCGTGGGTTCGGCGGGTGCGATCGCGGCGGACACCGGCGCCGGGTTCGCGGACGCCGTCGAGAGCCTGCTGGCCCGCCCCGAGGCGGCTCGCCGGGCCGCCGCCCGGGCCCGCGCGGAGAACTACGACTGGGCGTTCGCGGTCGCCGGGTTCCTCGCCGTCCACGAGGGCGCCCGGATCGGCGCCTCGACCTCCGGGAGAGCGAGATGACCGCCCCCACCCGGCCGCCGGAGCGGACGGCCACCGACTCGCCCCAGGCCGCCCCCGTCGGCACCGTCCGCTTCGCGGCGCTCGGCGACTCGCTCACCGAGGGCGTCGGCGCCCCGACCGGCGAGGGCTGGTGCGGCTGGCCGGCCCTGCTCGCGCCCGCGCTGGCGGCCGAGCCGGGCGCCGTCGAGTACCGCAACCTGGCCACCAGCGGCGCGCTGACCACCGATCTGCGGGAGCGCCAGCTGCCCGCCGCGCTCGCGTTCCGCCCGCACGTCGCCGCCGTCGTCGCCGGTGGCAACGACACCCTGCGGGCCGGTTTCGACATCGCCCGCAGCGCGCTCGCGCTGGACACCGCGCTGGCCGAACTGGCCGCCACCGGCGCCGTCCTGCTCACCGCCTGCCTGCCCGACCCCGGCCTGCTGCTCGGCCTCCCGACCCCGCTGGCCCGCCCGCTGGCCCGCCGGATGGCGGCCGTCAACACCGTCGTCCACGAGCTCTCGGACCGTCACGCGGCCGTCCACCTGCACCTCGCCGACTTCCCGTGGCTCACCCGGCGCGCGCTGCTCAGCGCCGACCGCCTGCACCCGAGCCCGACCGGCCATCTGCTGATCGCCCGCCAGTACCGCACGCTGCTCGCCGAGGCCGGCCACCCGGTCGGCCCCGAACCCGCCGCCGTGCACGCTCCGCCCGCCCCGAGCCGCGCCGCCGACCTCTGGTGGCTGGCCACACGCGGCACCGCCTGGGTGGCCCGCCGCAGCGTCGACCTGCTGCCGGGCCTGCTCGGACTGGCCGCCGCCGAGACGCTGCACCGGCTGCGCGGCCGCCTCGAAACCCTCGAAACCGACTCCCGCGCGGCCACGGCCGCGGCACTGGCAGCCCTCGGCTGCGCCGCCGAGGCCGACCGGGCGCTGAACTGACCCCGCGCGCCCTGCTCCCGCCCCGCCCAGCCCCCCGCACCGCTCCCGCGTGCGCCCTGCCCTCGCTCCCGCGTGCGCCCGGCTCCCGACCCGACTCCTCCGCCGCCGGTGCCCGGCGGCGGACCGCGCGATTCGAATCATGCAGACCCGGTTCACAGGCGGCCCGTTGGCCGTAGCATCCCAGGCATGACCGAGACTTCCCGGCTTTCCACAGCGGCGTCGCCGAAGAACCCGGCGCAGGAACGCATCCAGGAGATCCTCGACGAACTCACCGCCTCGGGCGAGGAGGTCGGCCTCCAGGCCGCTGCCTACCTGGACGGTGAGCTCGTGGTGGACGCCTGGTCGGGCATCGCCGACCAGCAGACCGGCCGGCCGATGGACGGTGACACGCTCGTCCCGTCCTGGTCCACCGGCAAGGGCGTCGCGGCGGCCCTGGTGGCCGTCCTGGTGGACCGTGGCCTGCTGAGCTACGACACCCCGATCGCCGACCACTGGCCCGAGTTCGCCCGCCACGGCAAGGCCGGCATCACGCTCGGCCTGCTGCTCTCGCACTCGGCCGGCCTGCCGCAGCTGCGCGCTGACCTGACGGCCCCCGAACTCTTCGACGTCCCCGCCCAGGCAGCCTGGCTCGCCGAGCAGCCACCGCTCTGGGAGCCGGGCACCGCGACCGGCTACCACGGCTGGACCTACGGCATCCTGCTCGCCGAGTTCCTGCGCCGGGCCACCGGCCGCAGCTGCGACGAGCTGCTGCGCGACGAACTCGCCACGCCGCTCGGCCTCGCGGACGACCTGCTCTTCTCCGTCCCCGCCCACCTGCTGCCGCGACTGGCCACCTGCTACGACGACGGCTGGGCCGACCGGCTGCGCTCGATGCCGCCGGACGCCCCGTTCCGCACCTTCGCCCCGGCCGCCGTGCTGCCGGTCGCCGAGCTGGCCAACCGTGCGGACTTCCGCCGCACCGCGCTGCCGGCCAACGCCACCATGACCGCCCGCGCGGCGGCCCGGATGTACGCGGCACTGGCCTGCGACGGCGAGTTGGACGGCCTGCGGCTGCTCTCCGCCGCCACCCTGCGCGAGGCCACCGCCGAGCGGACCACCGGCGCCGACCGGCTGCTCGGCTTCCTGCTCCCCAAGTCCTACGGCTTCATGCTCGGCGGCGACGGCAGCGCGATCCGCAGCGACACCGGCTTCGGTACCAACGGCTCCGGGGGCAGCGGCGCGGGAGCCGATCCGGCGCTGCGGTTCTCCTTCGCCCTGACCCGGACCCGGATGTCGGTGAACCAGCTCGACACCCGGCTGGTCAACGAGGTGCGAGCGGCCCTGGCACTGAACTGATCTGACCAGATCTGACCTGGGGCCTGGGCCTGGGCCTGTCGGCTGAGTGCCGGCTCAGCCCAGGTTCTGGATCGCGGAGGCGGTCCCGTCACCGGTCGCGGTTGTGCCGTTGGCGGGCTGCTGGCCGCCGAGCAGCGGGCTGAGCAGCGTCGCGTTGCCGAGCATGTTGGGCGTCTTGCCGTCCCCGTGCAGGGCGTCGGCATGGGCGGCGGGGGCTGCCAGGGAGGCGGCGAAGCCGACGGCGAGGGACGCGACGGCGAGCATGCTGCGCTTCTTCATGCCCTGCCCAACGCGCCGTCAGCCCGAAAGTCACGGGTGTACGGGTGTACGGGTGTGAGGTGAGCCGTGTCGTGCACCGGCCTCGGCCCACCCGACCGGAGCGGGCACAGGATGTCGGGTGCGGCAGGGTGGGTCCTTCCTAGGTTGGTGAGCGCAAGGGAAGGAGACCAGGTTGCTTGAGCCGCTGAACCGGGCCCTGGAGCACATCGAGGGCCACCTCGACCAGGCCATCGAGACGGCCGAGCTGGCGCGGATCGCCATGACGTCGGAGTACCACTTCCGGCGGATGTTCTCCGCGCTGGCCGGGATGCCGCTGTCGGAGTACGTCCGGCGCCGGCGGCTGACCGTCGCGGGCGCCGAGGTGCTGGCGGGGGACCGGACGCTGCTGGAGATCGCGGTGCGCTACGGCTACACGTCCGGTGAGGCGTTCGCCCGTGCGTTCCGCGCCGTGCACGGCATCGGGCCCGGCGAGGCCCGGCGCACCGGTGCGGCTCTGCACTCGCAACCACGGATGTCCTTCCGCCTCATCGTCGAAGGGACCAGCAGCATGCGCTACCGGATCGTGGAGAAGGACGAGTTCCGGGTCGTCGGGCGGAAGGGGCGGGTCCCGATGATCCACGAGGGGGTCAACCCGCACATCGCCGAGCTCATCAAGAGCGTCGGGCCGGAGGCGGTGCAGCGCATCGCGAGCCTGTCCGACCAGGAGCCGGAGGGGATCCTCTCGGTGATCCAGTACTTCTCGGAGAGCCGCGAGGAGGGCATCGAGTTCGACTACTACCACGCGGCGGTGACCGGCGCCGAGGCCCCGGAGGACCTCGACGTGCTGGTCTGCCCGGCCGGGACCTGGGCCGTCTTCGAGAACACCGGCCCGTATCCGCAGGCGCTGCAGGAGATGTGGCGGGACGTGGCCACCCAGTGGTTCCCGTCCAACCCGTACGCCTACCGGCCCGGGCCGGAGATCCTGCGCACCCGGCCGTCGCAGGACTGGACGGAGTCGGACAGCCAGCTGTGGATCCCGGTCGAGCGCACCACCACCTGACCGGCGCCGGGCGGACAGCCCCAGAGTCCGTCCGCCCAGCCCCGTCCGCCCGCCCCGTCCGCCCGGCCCCGGCCGCCGCCCGTAGGCTGCCCGTTGAGCTGGGCCATCACGGGGGGAACAACCGCATGACGACGAACGACCGCACGACCACGGTGACACTGGAACAGGAGCGGCTGCGCGCCTGGCTGACCGGCCCGGAGCTCGACCCGGCGCTCTTCGCCCCGGGCTTCATCGACCGGCTGACCCCCGAGTTCCTCTCCGACCTGCGCGGCGCGCTGTACGAGCAGTGCGGCGAACTGCTCGCGATCACCGCCGACGGCGCCTCGGGCGTCCACTGGCTGGAGTGCGAGCGCGGCTTCGCCCGGGTGGTCGTCAACCTCTCCGCCGACGGCCTGATCTCGCTGCTCTGGCTCGGCCTCGACGAGCCGACCGGCCCAGCGCACCCGCACCCGCCGCGCCCACTGCGCGAGCGCTACCTCACCCCGCTGCTCGCGCTCACCGTCCCGTACGCCGGTGTGCCCCTGTTCGCCGTCTCGGGCCTGCTGGCCGTCACCCGGATCTCCGCCGGTCAGGAACTCGTCGCCACGCTGGCGCTGTTCGTGATCAGCTGGCTGGGCGCGCCCTGGGCCTGGACCAGCCAGTACACCCGGACGGCCAGCGCGGTCGTCACGCTCGTGCTGACCGCGCTGATCGCGATCCGGATGACCACGCTGCCCACCGGCCACGTCACGCCCGAGGGCGTGGGCTTCGGCGTGCTCGTTGCGGCGGTCGCGGTCGCCAGGCTGGCCACCACACGCGAGCCGGCCTCCGCGATCAGCCCGCTGTCGATCGGCAACCCCCTCCCCGGCACCCGCGCGCTGGTGCTCCAGGGCGGCGGCCCGGCGGTCAACCAGCATGCCGGCGTGCCGATCCAGCGCTACGCGCTCGACGTGATCGGCCTCAGCCGTACCGGCGCCCGGGCCCGGACCCCGCTGCCGCGCCGGCTGGACGCGTTCCACGTCTACGGCGCCACGGTGGCCGCCCCCTGCGACGCGACGGTGATCGCCTGCGTGGACGGCTTCGACGACCAGCCGGCCCAGGTCAGCCCGTGGGAGCACGAGCCGTTGGCCAACCAGCCCGCCACGGGCAACCACCTCGCGCTGCTGGTCGGTTCACCGCACCCCGGCGCCGACCGCGTGGTGGTGCTGCTCGCGCACCTGCGCAAGGACAGCCTGCTGGTCCGGGTGGGCGACACCGTGACGGCCGGTCAGCCACTGGCCGAGGTCGGCAACTCGGGCAACACCACCGAGCCGCACCTGCACATCCACGCCGAGGCCCGGACCACCGGCGACCGTGCCCTCGTCCCGGTCCCGCTCCGGCTCGCCCACCAGCCGAACCGCCCACTGCTGCGCGGCGCCCGCCTCGACCGCTGAGCCAAACAGCGTGCCGGCTGAGCAGTGCGGTTGGCGTCACCGGGCTGCTGGGTCCAGTGAGTCCCGGAGCCCGCCTCGTGCCCTTGCTCAGGCAGCCGAAGCCGCGGGTCCGGGTGGTTGGGGCGTGCTTGCCTGTGTGGCGGCCAGTGGCCAACGTGTTGCCACCCGGGGGCGACCAGGATTGGCCATACCCCAGTCGCCTCTGAACCGTTCGATGCACGACAAGGTGATCTCCGGGCTCAGCGCCATGAGTTGGCGGGCAGTGGCCAGGCTGCTGAGGGCCTTGTGCCCGGCGTCGGGTTGTTCCGCGGTGGTCAGTCGATCGCTGATTCCGGCCGCTTGGAAGAAGTCGAGCAGAGTTGCCGCGAACAGCATGAAGGCTGCCAGCTCCTGGGTCAGACGCCCCGGATCCGAGCTGCCGGGCATCACCGAGACGGGTGGTTGACCTCCCGCCGCGGTGCCGGCCAGGGCCTGTAGGTCGCTGTGCCAGCGCTCGAAGTCGGGTGTGGTTGCCCGCGCCGGAGCGATATCGGCGATCGTCTTGAGTAGTTCGAGGCCGGTGGCGTCGCGCGGGTTTCGCATCAGCTCGTACCGGACCGCTCGGATTCTGGCATCGCCTTCACTCCGGCACAGCTCCAGCACCGACCGGCTGACTTCGAGTTCGCCGTTCTCGTCCGTGCCTGCGACAAGCTGGCGGGCGGTGCGGTGCAGATCCCGGGCCAGCCCGCCGGACATGACGTAGCAGAGGCAGACGAACGGCTCCGTCCATTGCGCTGCCAGGCCGTAAAGGATTTTCCGGGTGTCATCGAGGTCCAGGTGCGCCAATGCCAGGACGTCGTCGAAGGAACTGTCGAAGACGTCGCGGAACGGGGCTCCGTGGCGCTCGAATCTGGCGGCGGCGTCTTCCGACACCGAGACCAGGTAGAAGCAGCCCGGCGTGCCGAAGACGGCCTTGACGTCGTTGAGGAAGTCCTCGACCTTCTCGGCGGATCGAAGCTTGTCCAGCTCATCGATGCCGATGATCACGTCGTCGGTCTTCGTCACGGTGTTCAGCAGGGCCTTGAGCTCGTCGACGACCTCCGGGAAGGTCTTCAGCCGCTCTGCCGCCGTACTGCCTTGCTTCCGTGCGGCCTCGAGGCCGAGGGGGAGCTGGGAAGGGCCGGTCAGCCTCAAGGTCCTCGAGTGTTCGGTGCTGCTGGTCCGTTGGTAGTGGACCTGCCGCAGTCCTTCGATCGCCGCCTCGCGCTGCTCGGTCGTGTAGTAACGCAACCGGCCGAACTCCAGAGCGACCGGCCACGTCGGCTCGAACTCCAGAATGACCTGCTGCTTCAGCGCTGCCCGCAGCGTGACCACCAGCTGAACGCTGCCAGCGGTCAGTAGCAGACCTCCGATCAGTGGCCAGCCGCTGGCGTGCCAGCCGCCAGCGAAGACCAGGAGAGGCAGGCCCACTGCCAGCGAAACGCTGAACGCGAGGCAGTACCAATCCGTCGGTGGCCTCATGTATGCCAGTCTCAGCTGGTCGGGCGGCTCGGGCCCACGGTACAGACGTCTCAGCTCGTCGGGTGGCCTGGGCCCACGGTACAGACGTCTCAGCTCGTCGGGCGGCCAGGGCCCACGGTACAGACGTCTCAGCTCGTCGGGCGGCCAGGGCCCAGGGTACGGCCGGTCCTGGTAGGGGGATGCCGGTATCAATTCGCTTGTCAGGGCAAGACCCAGGAAACTCACGGAAAGGCAGAGCAGTCCCGCACTGAGCCAGGCGAGCGGGCTGAGCGACGCCTGCAGCATCCGATGCAGCGCCCAGGCCAGCAGTCCGACGCCTGCGATCGCCGCGGCCGGCCCAACGAGCATGGCCACCCGCCACCAGAGAGGAGAGAGCGCCTCGGTGCGCTCCAGCTCCGCGCGGGCCGTACCGTCGAGGGCTTGTTTGGCCTCTGTCCGTCCCCCAAGAACCTTCTCGCAGACCTTCGCATAGAGATGGAGTACGAACTCGTCCGCCCGATAGTCCACCGGTGCCGGGACCATGACACCCATTCTCGTTCTGGGTCGCTCCTCCGTGTCGTCCTGTCGCTGATCAGGCGCGATCGCCATACTCAGCTGCGGGGCACCGGTGAAGCACTTGATCAGCGTGGACTTTCCCACACCTCGCGGCCCGGCGATTCCGATGCTGCCGCCCTGGCGCTGCCGGATCATTCGCTCCAGCCGGGTGAACCCGGGGGTGATGACGGGCGAGTCATTGGTCAGGGTTTCACGTAGTCCGGTGGTGTTCATCACTTGCATGACAGGCGCGAAAGACGCATCCCGAGCCGTGTTCACCGCGGTCAGGGCGAACGTCAGCATCGCGGACTCCAGTACCTGCGCTATCTCACGCCGAGCGGTCTCCCAGGAGGTCTCCAACGCCCGGTACTCCAGTTGCTCCTGGGCACGCGGTAGCTGGCTACTGAGAACGGCCACCTCCTCCTTCTCGATGCTGGTGACGGTCTGCCGACATGCCGAGAGTTCGCGTAGCGCCTCTTCTCTCAGCCATGTGCCCGAAGCCGCCAGCAGGTCATCGGGCAGGTCACCCGTCGGATCCGATCTGCGGAATCGATACCAGCGGAAGTGTGCCCGTGTGCTGCTCGCCGCACGTGTCCGCATGCTCTGGTCCGCGCCCGCCGACAGCCGCTCAGAGGCACTCGCGCGGAGTGCCCGAGTCTTCACCAGCGCTTCTGCCAGACGTCTGCGAGCCTCGCCGTCGTCGGTCAGAACGTCCACCGAGGCGAGCTCGAAGAGTGTCCGATCTGCTCCCCGTAGTTTCTCCGCAGTGCCAACCAGCCAGGTCAAGTAACCGAGTCTGGCGGTGTCGGAGGCCAGCGTGGTCACCAGGAGGTCGTTCAGGCGTAGCCGGGCCGCTCGGGCTCGCTCCATCTGGTCGGCTGTCTGCGCCCAGATCACGTCGCGCTGTTCCCGGATGACGTCCTTCAGCTCCGGACGTTCCTGTACCGGTTCCAACTGTCTGACTATGTCTTCCCTGTCACACACGCTGTCGAGGGTGCGGTCGAACAGCTCGGCTTCATCAAGCTCATACGGACCGCGGGACAGCCGGGCGAGCGGTACAGAGGGTGCGCCAAGATCCTGCAGATTCGCGTCGATGCCTAATCCCTCGTCTGATTTCTCAGTGTCCATGGGTGCCATCTCCTCATGCCGAACGGAGGCACCTGGCTGGATCGCATGCCGCAAGGCACATATTTTCACGCGGCTTCGGACGGCGGTCCCGCCTGGACCAGTTCGGCCACTGACCGCTATCGCTGCACAACAGAACGAGGCTGTGTGGCTCGCGCTCAGTGAAGCTCTGTCTCCACACTGGCACTACGCTGTCGAATTGGCCAGGGTATCGAGTTATCGAAGGTGGTCCCAGAAACCGCAGTTGTGCTCGGCTCCCAGGTCCACTGGCCCGCTTTCGATCGGCGCGGGGGCGAAGGCGTGCACCTCGGCGCCGGAGAAGCGCGGCCACGGCACGTGCCCGGTGTTCGCGAAGGCGGCCCAGGCCCGGATCATCTGCGCCGAGAGGTCCCGCTGCGCTGCGGTGGCCGGCCCGGGAGCGCCCGTGACGTCGAAGAGGTACGGCAACTCCGAGGCGTGGTAGGCGCCGTAGTCGAACGGCGGCAGGCCCGGCGGCACGGCCGGTGCCGGGTCCGCGAACTCGTACGCGTAGACCCGGGTCCGCGCGGCGAGCAGCTGGTCGCCGGTCAGCGTCGGGCAGGACCAGATCCGGTCGGTGGCCACCGCCGCCCAGGCCAGCGCGGGTGACGGGTACGCGGAGACGGGGTAGCGGGCCGCGACCTGGGCCCCGCCCAGCTCGCCGAAGCTCGCGGTGAGCAACTGCTGGTAGCGCTGCGCGGTGATCGGCGCGGCGGCGTCCACCAAGGCGGCGAAGAGCCGGTGTTCGTTCAGATTGCCGCCCGAGAGCACCGGCACCCGGCGGAACCGGCCCTCCCGCAGCGCCTGCGCGGGCTCGATCGGCAGCAGCGGGGTGTCGTAGGCGAGCCGGCCGAACGCCGCGTCGTACGGGCTCAGCCGGTCCACCGGCAGGGCGCGCAGGCAGTCCACCGAGGTACAGCCGAGCTGCGCGGCCGCCTGGGCGCCCGCCGCCTCGACGGCCGCGCGGCTGGTCCACGGCGTGCCGGCCGCGATGCCGGGGGAGAAGAGGTCGTTCGGGAAGCTCTGCAGGCAGGACCCGCTCTGGATCACGGCCCGGTCGAAGAGCCGGTCGGCGGCGGGCGAGGTGAGCAGCGAGCAGGTGCTCATCGCGCCCGCCGACTGCCCGGCGAGCGTGACGGCATCGGGATCGCCGCCGAACGCGGCCGCGTTCTGCCGCACCCAGCGCAGCGCGGCCAGTTGGTCGGCCAGCCCGAAGTCGCCGGAGCCGGCCAGGCCCGGGTAGCCGAAGTAACCGAACACCCCGAGGCGGTAGTTGACGGTCACCACGACCAGGTCGCCGGCCTCGGCCAGCCGGTGCGGGTCGTAGTCGCTGCCGGCGCCGCTGAGGAACCCGCCGCCGTGCAGCCAGACCACCACCGGGCGGTGCGCGGCGTGCGCAGGCGTCGTCACGTTCAGGTACAGGCAGTCCTCGCTGCCGCCCGCGCCGCCCAGCACGCCGATGCCCGGCGCCTGCGGGCAGCTGTTGCCGGGCGCGGTCGCGTCCCGCACGCCCGGCCAGGGCTCGACCGGCTGCGGATCGCGCCAGCGCAGCGCGCCGACCGGGGGAGCTGCGTACGGGATGCCCTGGAACGTGCGGTAGCCGGGGTGCGCACTGCCGCGCACCAGCCCCGAGCCGGTCGCGGCCAGCACATCCCCACTGCTGACCGCACCGGTGGCGGCCGAGGCCGCCGGGCCGGGCAGCGCGAACGCGGCGAGAAGCACGGCGATCACGCCGGCGATGATCTTCGACACCGAGCAGTCTCCGTTCAGCGAAGGAGCCGACCAGGGTTTCGACAGCATCGCCAGCCTAACGAGGCATCATGTGATCATGCGTCTGCACCCCATCAGCTGGACCAAGCTCACCGGTGAACTCGCCGACCGCGTCGAGCGGTTGCAGCCCGCCGACGGCGGCGCCTGGCCGCGCGTCGCCGTGGACGGCGCGCCGGCGGCGCAGCCCGAGCGGCTCGCCGAGGCGCTGGCCGGGGAGCTGCGGCTGCGCGGGCTCGCGGTGCAGCGGGTGCGCGCGCAGGGGTTCCTGCGGCCGGCCTCGCTGCGGCTGGAGTACGGGCACCAGGACGCCGACGCGTACTACGACCTCTGGCTCGACGACAACGCGCTGTTCCGCGAGGTGTTCACCCCGCTCGACCCCGGCGGCACCGGCCGGGTGCTGCCCGACCTGCGCGACCCGGTCACCGATCGGGCCACCCGCAGCCCGTACCGCGAGCTCGCCCCGGGCACTGTGCTGCTGCTGGACGGGCCGTTGCTGCTCGGGCG
Source organism: Kitasatospora sp. NEAU-69 (assembly GCF_057158765.1). NCBI lineage: Bacteria > Bacillati > Actinomycetota > Actinomycetes > Kitasatosporales > Streptomycetaceae > Kitasatospora > Kitasatospora sp. NEAU-69. Next base: position 171,849 of record NZ_JBWXUE010000011.1, on the reverse strand, counting down.
CTGGTTCCCGTTCGATCTGACGGTCCACCTGCGGATGTCCGCGCCCGCGCTGGCCCGCCGCACCGCCGAGCCCGAGCAGTGGACGCTGCCGGCCTTCGCCCGCTACGAGGCCGAGGTCGACCCGGCCCAGGCCGCCGACGTCCTGGTCCGCGCCGACGACCCCGCCCACCCCGCCTGGAACCAGCCGTAGGCCCGTACTAGCCCACCGTCGCCAGCAGCTCCAGCAGCCGCGCCCGCTGCTGCGCCGGCGCGGCCAGGAACCCGTCCGCCGCCGGCGTCCAGGGCGCGCCCTGCGCGTCGGTCACCGATGCGCCCGCCTCGGCGGCGATCAGCGCGCCGGGGAGCAGGTTGGTGCCGTCCCGGCCGTACTCCCAGAACGCGTCCAGGTGCCCCGAGCCGACCTGGGCGACCTGGAGCGCCGTCGGCCCGAGGTTGCGCACCGCGAGCACGCCGCCGCCGAGCACCGCCGTCAGCGACTCGCCGGCCCGGCGCAGCGCGACCGGATCCCCGGCGGCGGTCGGCGGCTGGCTCGTGCCGAGGACGGCGGTGGCCGTCTCGCGCGGTGAGGGCGTGACGGGCTGCCCGTTCAGCAGCGCGCCGCCGCCCCGGACGGCGGTGTAGGTGAAGCCGAGCACCGGCGCGTGGACCACGGCCAGCACGGCCTCGCCGTCGCGCAGCAGGGTGGCCGTGACCGCCCACTGCGGCTGGCCGAGCAGGTACTGAACGGCGCCGTCGGTCGCGTCGCAGAGCCACCACTCGCCCGTGACCGGCAGCGCGGTCTCCAGCTCGTCCTCGATCCAGCCCGCCGCCGGCCGCAGCGCCGTCAGCCGCTCGCGCAGCAGCGCCGAGGCCGGCCCGTCCAGCGCCGCGAACGCGGCCATCGTCTCGTCCAGGGTGCTGCCGGCGACCGGCCGGCCGCTCTGCCGTTCGGCCAGCCCGGCGCCGACCTCGCGCACCGCCGCTTCGACCTGCTCCACCAGCCGTTCCATGGCCTGCCTCCTCGCTCGTTTCCTCCGCTGGAGACAGGAGTACCGTCGGAGCGGCAGAAGACGGCGTTGCTACCCGCCACAGCGGCGGAGATCGGACAGCGATGCACAGCGATTCGGCGGATCCGGACAGCACCCTCGACCTGCTCGACCGCCGACTGGTCAACGCGCTGCAACTCGACGGCCGCGCCGAACCCGGCCGGATCGCCGAGGTGCTCGGCGTCTCGGTGCGCACGGTGACCCGCCGGCTGGCCCGGCTGCGCGAGACCGGCGTGCTGCGCGTCGTGCTGATGACCGGTGCCGAGGACGAGGCGATCGGCGCGCTGCTGCTGCGGGTACGGGTGCTGCGCGGCCGGGTCGCGGCGGTCGCGGACGCGCTGGCGGCCCGCGCCGACGTGCCGTTCGTGGACCTGATGCTCGGCGGCGAGGAGGTCAGTGCCGTCGTGCTGACCGACGAGGCCGGGCGCGACCGGCTGCTCTATCGCCAGCTGCCCGGCACCGACGCGGTGACCGAGACGACCGTGCACGCGGTGCTGCACCTCTTCGCGGACGCCGGCCAGTGGCAGGCCGGGCTGCTCGACGCCGAGCAGGCCGCCGCGCTGGCCCCGCCGCCGCGCCCGCGCCCGCCGCGGCTGGACCCCGGCGCGCTGGACGAGCTGGACCGCGCGCTGCTCGCCGAGCTGACCGGGGACGCCCGCTGCTCGGCCGCCGCGCTCGCCGGGGCGGTCGGCGCGCCGGAGTCCACCGTCCGCCGACGGCTGCGCCGGCTGGACGAGGCCGGGCTGCTGCGCACCCATGCGACCGTGGAACCGCGCCTGCTGGGCATGGCGGTGGACGCCAACCTCTGGCTCTCACTGCCGCCGGGCCGACTCGCCGAGGCCGGCAGGGTGCTGGCCGCGCATCCGCAGGTGCACGGCGTGCTGGCGACCAGCGGGCCGCACAACCTGATGGCCGCCGTCTTCTGCCCGGACTACGCGGGGCTGTACCGGTTCACCACCGAGGTGCTCGGCCCGCTCGGCGCCGACCGGGTGGAGACCGCGATCGTGGGACGGGCGGTCAAGCGGGCCGGCGTCCGACTCATCAGGCCGGGGGTACGCCGGGACCGGAGCTGAGCGCGAGCCGGGCGTCAGATTGACTCGGGTGTCAGACGTGGGTGGTGGAGCCCGGGCGGACCACCATCAGCACCGTCACCACGGCCCAGAGCAGCGAGAACATCCCGGTGCTCATGGTGAGCAGCTTCAGCCCGCCGACCGCCTTCACGGCGTCGGCCTCGGCATCGCCGGCCAGGGCGGCGACCACGGCCTCCTGGCGGGGGAGCACCAGCACCAGCAGCACCAGGGCGGCGATCACGGTCAGCACCAGCGAGGTGATCAGCCAGGGGCTGCCCATCACGCCCATCACCTGCGCGAGGCCCACGCCGAGCACCGGCACGGCGAGCCCGATCAGCGCGTACACCTGGGTGATCCGGTAGAGCAGCTTCACCGAGGCGGCCGCCTCGGCCTGCTCGCCGGCCTGCTCGGTGCCGCCGCCGGCGAGTGCGGCCAGTGCGGTCCGGGCCTTGCGCGGGAACATGCTCGCGGCCACCGTCACCGGGCCGATCGCCACGATCGCGGCGAGGACGTGCAGGCTCAACAGGAACTTGGCCATGGGAGTTACGACTGCCTTCGGGTTGGTGCGAGGGGCTCGGACGGAACCCCGCCCGGCACGCTAACACCCGCGCGCTGCGCCCATGACAGCCGGTCTGCCGTTACCCCGGGCGGGGGAATTGTCGGCTTGGCCCGCTCGCCTCCCGGCGCTGCCTGAGCTGCCACCGCCCCGGGCCCGCTTTGGATGACCAAGGGCGGCCCGACGGGTCGGACGAGCAGACAGTCGGACAACTCGGAGGTATGAAGATGAGACAGTCGCACCGACCCGCGAGACCCGTGCTGCTGGCAGCGGTGACCGTCGCCGCGCTGGCGCTCCCGGTCTCGGCAGCCGTGGCCGTGCCACTGCCATCGCCCCTCGGGCCGTGCGGCGGCCCGCAGTGCCCGAGTACCTGGAACCCGCCGAACAACGGCAACTTCGCCGGCCGCGATGCGAACGTCAACATCTTCGCCGGCGGCAACTACACGGTCACCGGTCGGGCAGCCGAGGCCGAGGGCTGGGTCGTCGCCCTGGGCAACCTGACGGTGGACAAGAACGGCGGCGGGCTCTTCAACATGGGCGTGGTCGGCGTCGGCTCCCGGGTGCCGCCGCCCGACGGCGCCGACTTCGTCTCGGTCGGTGGCAACGTGCTGGTGGAGCCGGCCAGCAGGGTCGAGATCGGCGGCTCCGACGCCACCACGACCGCCTGGGGGAACCTGCGCTACGGCGGCACCAGCACCGGCACGGTCACGCTGGCGCCGACCGGGCAGCAGATCCACGACACCGGCGTCGGCGCGAAGTACGCGCCGCTGCGGACCACGATCGAGACCTTCTCCGCCTGCTCCGCCGAGGCGACCGCCACCGGCACCGTCACGGTCACCAACAGCGAGGCGACGTTCCGGGGCGACGGCACGAGCAGCCGCCAGGTCTTCAACGTCAACCAGAACCTCGCGAGCGGCAACGGTGGCCAGATCGGGCTGGTCTTCCGGAACATCCCGGCCGGTGCGACCGTGATCGTCAACATGCTTCCGGAGCACGCGGTGATCAACACCTACAGCGGCACCGGTGAGCCGAACGACCCGCTGACCGCGCTGCGGCCCAAGCTGCTGTGGAACTTCCCGACCTCCTCGACCGCGCGGATCACCGGCGGCGCGCAGTTCCAGGGCTCGGTCATGGCGGGCAACCCGAACGGGACCACCACGCTGGAAACCCCGGGCGTCAACGGCCGGGTGTACGTGGCCGGGAACCTGGTGCAGACCAGCAACGGCGGCGGCTACGAGCTGCACGCCTACCCGTTCGACGGCGACCTGCCGGACTGCTCCTCACCGACGCCGACGCCGACGCCTACCCCGACTCCGACACCCACTCCCACGCCTACCCCGACACCCACGCCCACACCAACGCCAACGCCCACCCCGACTCCGACCCCCACGCCGACGCCCAGTCCGACCCCGACCCCCACCCCCACGTCGAGCCCGACGCCCACCAAGACCGCGACCCCCACCGCCGGCCCCACCGTGAGTCCCACGGGCTGGCCCACGGGTGGCCGGCCGAGCAGGACGTGGACGCGCACCCCCAGCGCGAGCAGCAGCGGCAGCCTGCCGAACACCGGTGAGGGGGCGACCTGGCCGATCATCGGCACCGCCGGCACGCTCCTGCTCGGCGGAGCGATCGCGCTGGTCGTCAGCCGCCGCCGGGGCCGCCACAGCTGACCCGGACGGCCGTGAACGACAGCTGCCAGTGACAGCCCTCGGCGAGGGCCGTCACCGGCAGCAGAACTTCGCCCGCCAGCGGCGCGTCAGGTCACCGCGCCCCGCCGGCCGAACCGCTCCTCGCGCCAGACGCCGCTCGCCAGCACCTCGCGCACCGCCGTCGCCGCGTCCCACGCGTCCACGTGGGACAGGTAGAGCGGCGTGAAGCCGAACCGCATCAGATCGGGCGAGCGGAAGTCGCCGATCACGCCGCGCTCGATCAGCGCCTGCACGACCGGGAACCCACCGTCCGCGTGCCGGATCGACACCTGGCTGCCGCGCTGCTCGGGCCGGCGGGGCGTGACGATCTCCAGATCGCCGAGCTGTTCCATGAAGATCCCGGTCAGCGCGAGGCTCTTCGCCCGCACCTGCGCCAGGTCCACCCGCTCCCAGACCTCCAGCGTCGCCCGCAGCCCGGCCAGCGCGAGCAGCGAGGGGAAGCTGGTGAGGAACTGTCCGATCCCCTCGGCCGAGCGGTACTTCGGGTCGAAGGCGAACGGCTCGGCGTGTCCGAACCAGCCGGTCAGCGGCTGGTCGGCGGCCGCGTGGTGGCGCTCGGCGGCGTAGAGGAAGCCCGGCGCGCACGGCCCGGCGTTCAGGTACTTGTACGTGCAGCCGACCGCGAAGTCCACGTCGCAGGCGGCCAGTTCGATCGGCAGCGCACCGACCGAGTGGCACACGTCCCAGATCATCAGCGCGCCCGCGCGGTGCACCCGCTCGGTGATCCCGGCCATGTCGAGCAGCACGCCGGTGCGGTAGTCGACGTGCGAGAGCAGCACGACGGCCACGCCGTCGTCCAGGTGCGCGTCCAGATCGTCCGCCGAGGGCAGCAGCACGCTGCGGGCGCCGTCGAAGAGCCCGGTGACACCCTCGGCGATGTAGAGGTCGGTCGGGAAGGCGGCCGCCTCGGCGAGCACCTTGTGCCGCCCGGGGCGCAGCCGCAGTGCGGCGGTCAGCAGCTTGAACAGGTTCACCGAGACGGTGTCGCAGACCACCACCTCGCCAGCGCCGGCGCCGATCAGCGGGGCGATCCGGTCGCCGAGCGTGTAGGGGAAGTCGGTCCAGCCGTGCTTGTTCCAGCTGGTGATCAGGTCCCGGCCCCACTCCTCCTCGACGGTCCGGCGGACCACCTCGGGCGTGCGCACCGGCAGCACACCGAGCGAGTTGCCGTCCAGATAGATGCCGTTCGCGGGGAGGGTGAACTCCGCGCGGAAGCCGGCCAGCGGGTCGGCCGCGTCGAGCGCGGCGCACTCCGCGCGCGAGCCGGGCAGGGAGATGCCGGGCAGGGAGACGTCGGGTACCGGGTTCACAGCGCTCCTCGGACGGTCCACAGTTCGGGGAAGACATCCTGGTCGGCGGCGGCCTTCAGCCAGCTCAGACCGCTCGAGCCGCCGGTGCCGGGCTTGGCGCCCATCGAGCGCTTCACCGAAGCGTAGTGCCGCTGGCGCCAGCGGGTGACCCGCTCGGCGGTGTCGAGCAGTGCCTCGCCGAGTGCGGCCAGATCGGCCTTCGCCGGGTCGGTGTAGACGGCGAGCCAGGCCTGCTCGACCGTCTCGCTCGGCCGGTAGCGGCCGGTGCCGGGCTCGATGTCGCCGAGCTCGAGTCCACGGCGGGCCAGCAGCGCGAGCGCGTCGTCGTACAGGCTCGGACCGCGCAGCGCGGCGGTCAGCTCCTGGTGCACCGCCGGCGCGCCCTGGTACATCTCCAGCAGCCGTTCGGACTTGTTGCCGACCAGGAACTCCAGGTGCAGGAACGTCGAGGACTGGAAGCCGGAGGCCTCGCCGAGCACCGGGCGGAACGCGGTGAACTCGACCGGGGTGAGCGTGGCGAGCAGCTCCCAGGAGCTGTTCAGCACGTCCTGTGCCTGCGTGCCACGGCGCAGCGCGGCGAGCGTGCCGGTCAGGTCGTCCTCGCGCAGCGCGTGCTGGGCCTTGGTCCACTCGTGCCGCAGCAGGTCGAAGAGGAGTTCCATCACCTGCGTGGTGATGATGAACGAGAGCTCGGCGTCGACCTTGCTGCGCGGCTGCTGGAGCGTGTGCAGGACGTCGAGGCGGGCGTAGCGCTCGTAGGGTGTCGCGCCGCTCTGCTCGTCCGCACCCGGGTCCCGGGCGGGGTCGAAGGCCAGATTCGGCGTGTGGATCGTGGGCCGTGTCATGGTCGTTTTTCTCCCCCTTGGCGGCTGGTCACGACTATTGTGCGGCGGGTTCTCCAGCCGTTGAATGGGCGTTGACGACGCGATCCGGGCGGGCGCCTTCCATCCGAAAGGTGTTTTCCTGGTATCGCCTGTCATATGACAACAGCACTGGATCCACCATCGGAGCACCACCAGATGGACGCACTCGACCGCCGCCTGCTCGCCGAGCTCCAGGCCGACGCCCGGCTCTCCTACAACGAGCTCTCCCGCCGGGTCAGCCTCTCGCCACCCGCCGTCGCCGAGCGGGTCCGCCGGCTGGAGGCGGACGGCGTGATCGGCGGCTACCACGCGCACGTGGACCTGGGCCGGGCCGGACTGCCGATCACCGCGCTGGTCCAGGTGCAGTGCTACGGGCCGCGCTGCGTGCTGCGCGACCCGCAGGTGGCGCAGTGGCCCGAGGTGCTCCAACTGCACCGGGTCACCGGCGGAGCCTGCTGCGTGCTGCTGGTCGCGGTCTCGCAGATGGCCGACTTCGAGGCGCTGATCGACCGGCTGGCCGGTTACGGGCAGCCGGCCAGCTCGATGATCCTCTCCAGCCCGGTGCCCTGGCGGCCGGTCACCCCGCCGTAAACCGGCAGTCGCTCAGACCCCGCAGTCGCTCGGTGCCCGTAGCCGCTCAGTGCCCGCCGGGGCCGGCAAACGGGACGCCGAGTCCCGCCAGGCCGTTCAGGAACAGCTCCACGCCGACCGCGGCCAGCAGCAGGCCGAGCAGCCGGGAGAGCACCTCCAGCGAGGTCTGGTGGGTGCGCCGCAGCAGCGGGGCCAGCAGCAGCACGCAGACCGTGTTGATCGCCACGACGGCGAGGTACGAGCCGGCCACCGTGCTCCGCCAGCTCCAGGTGTCCTTGGCCAGCGACTCGACCAGCACCGCCGTCATCGCCAGCGGGCTCGCCACGTACGGCAGCAGCAGCTCGCGCACGCCCTCGGCCAGCGGGTTGCTGAGCTGGTCCTGCTCGTCCTCCGGCGTGCTGCCCAGGTGCAGGCCGAGCACCAGCCCGACCGCGTAGAGGAAGAAGATCACCCCGCCGGCCAGTTGCAGCGACTCGTCGCTGACGTGGAAGAACGCGGTGATCGCGTCCGCGCAGAACGCCATCAGCCCGCCGACCAGTGCGGCCAGCACCGAGCTGACCAGCACCAGCCGGTGCATCTCGGCCACCGACCGGGTGCGGCTCAGCTGCGCGTAGGCGAGCAGGATCTTGGGCGGGCCGACCACGGCGAAGAACGTGATGAAGGTGCTGCTCAGGTTGAGGACGGACATCCACCCAGCATGATCGAGTGCTCCCACCGGGCCGGGGACGCCGCACCGGGATCAGCCGAGCCGGACTGTGACTCCGCTCTCACGCAGCAGGTCCACCACCGCGCGGGCGTAGCCGGGCGGCAGTGCGGGGGCGCCGGCGGCCACCGGGTAGTCGTGCCAGACCAGCGTGAACGGCGGCACCGGGCCGAAGCCGCCGCGCAGGCAGTCGGCGAGTGCGTCCAGATTGCTGCCGTAGTAACCGCCCGGTCCGTTCAGCGCGGCGCCGAGCGCGGCGTACAGCGTGGCCCGGTCGGCGACCCGTGAGCCGTCCAGCTGGTATTCGGTCATGCCTTCATTCTGCGGCCCGCCGCGTGCCCCGCCGCGTCCCCCGGATGGCCTACCCGGGTCGAGGACCGGGCCGCCGTCCGGTGGGATGGAGCCGGGGGCCGAGCAGCCGGCAGAGAAGAGGCACGACATGGGCTGCGTCAACCGCAAGGACCTCGGGCTGCTGATTCTGCGAACGGCCGTCGGCGGTGTGCTCATCGGCCACGGCACCCAGAAGCTCTTCGGCTGGTTCGGTGGCGGCGGTATCGAGGGCACCGCGAAGGGCATGGAGGCGATGGGCTTCAAGCCCGGCGGTCAGGCGGCGCTCGCGGCCGGGCTCGGCGAGGCCGGTGGCGGTGCGCTGCTGGTGGCCGGGCTGGCCACGCCGGTCGCCGGGCCGATCGTGGCGGGCACCATGGCCGGCGCGACGGCGGTCCACTTCCAGCACGGCTTCTTCGCCACCAAGGGCGGCTTCGAGTACCCGGCGCTGCTCGGCGTCTGCGGGCTGGCGATCGGCCTGTCCGGAGCCGGGCGGTACTCGCTCGACCACCTGACCGGGCACGCCCTGGACCGCCCCCGGATCGGCGCGATCGCCTTCGTGCTGGCCGCGATCGGGGCGGCGAAGGTGGTCGCCAAGCGCGAGGAGGCGGTCGCGGCCGCCGCTGCGGCCGCGATGGAGTCGGAGCCGGAGTGACCGCACCGGTGCGAGCCGATCGCAGGCCGATCCCAGGCTGATTCCAGGAGAAGATGATCAAAATATGACCATGGGATGAACTCGGGCCCCTCCCGGCTTGGCGTCTACAGATCTGTAGTACGTTCTCGCTGGGAGGGGCCTGAGGCTGTGCAGCCGCGCCTCGGTACGCTGTCGCCTTCCGACGAAGACGACCCGTACCGCAGAGCTGAGGGTGTGCGATGTCCCTGACCTACCCGGAATCCATCGGCGTGGGCCTGTTGCAAGGCGTGACCGAGCTCTTCCCGGTCTCCAGCCTCGGGCACAGCATCCTGCTCCCCGCGCTGATCGGCGGCAGTGTCAAGCACGACCTCGACATGACCTCCCCCAACTCCCAGTACCTGACCGTGCTGGTCGGCCTGCACCTGGCCACCGCACTCGCCCTGGTCGCGTACTTCCGCAAGGACTGGGTCCGGGTGATCGGCGGTCTGGTCAGCTCGATACGCGAGCGCCGAATAGAGACGGTCGAGCAGCGGCTCGCCTGGCTGCTGATCGTCGGCACCATCCCGGTCGGCATCGCCGGTCTGGTCGCCGAGAAGGCCCTGCGCTCGGCCCTCGGCAAGCCGGTCCCCGCCGCCGTCTTCCTCGCGCTCAACGGCATCGTGCTGCTCTTCGCCGACCGGCTCAAGCGCGGCGGTGGCGGCCGCCGGCGGGCCGGACAGCACGTCGGGCACACCCCGGGCGTGGACCCGGACATCGAGTCGGACCGCCGCCTCGCCAAGCTGAGCCTGCGCCAGGGCACCTGGATCGGCGCCGCGCAGATCCTCGCGCTGCTGCCCGGCATCAGCCGCTCCGGCGTCACCATGAGCACCGGCATCCTGCGCGGCCTCAACCACGAGGACGCGGCTCGCTTCTCCTTCCTGCTCGCCACCCCGGTGATCCTCGCCGCCTCGGTGCTCAAGCTCCCCGAGCTGCTCAAGCCGGAGAACGCCGGCATACGCGGCCCGCTGGTCGCCGGCTCGATCGCGGCCTTCGTGGCGGGCTACGTCTCGGTGAAGTTCCTCACCAAGTACTTCGAGAACCGCAGCCTGACCCCGTTCGCGATCTACTGCATGGTCGCCGGCGTCGGCAGCGCGGTCTACCTGAGCATGTGACGGCCACTGCGGGCTCGTGACGGCGCGTCACGCGGACGGGCGCGCTCCGCTGGCCGGTCCGTCCGGCCCCGCGCAGGGTGAGGGGTGACCCCAGCCCTGCGCACGATGAGGCCGCCATGAACCGCACCACGCACGCCGTCCCACCCAGCCGTACCCGCACCGCCCCGGTCGCCCTAGCGCTCGGGGCGGTGCTCTGCGCGGTGGGCGCACTGGCGGGCTGCTCGTCCAGCAAGCCCGCCGTCACGCCGAGCGCCAGCGCCCGGGTGAGCTCGCTCCTCTCCGCGCTCCCGTCGGGCGCGGGCTCGGCGGCGTCCTCGGCCGCGTCCTCGGTGGCCTCGGCGCTCCAGTCCGGCGCCTCCTCACTCCAGTCCGCGGTCAGCTCGGCGACCGCCGCGGGTGGCTCCGCCGCCTCCTCCGCGCTCGCCTCGGCCCAGTCCGCGGCCTCCTCGGCGCTGGCCGGCGCGACCGCCGGCCTCGACGCCACCGGCGACATCACGCTCGGCACGGTCAGCATCAACTCCTCGGGCGACGCGACGGTCCAGCTCACCGTCGCCAACCAGCAGTCCGAGGCAAAGAGCTACGTGATCCAGGTCGACTTCAAGGACACCTCCGGCAACCTGCTCGACGTCGTCGCCGTCACCGCCGCCTCCGTCCCGGCCGGCCAGAGCGCCACCGCCACGGCCACCAGCCACCGCACGCTCTCGGGCACCGTCACGGCGAGCGTGGCCAACGCGCTGCGGTACTGAGAAACGCGGCAATCACTCTTCGGAGTGACCCATGCGGGGATCGTGCCCGCTACGCTGGCCCTGTCGGTGAGGATCACGCCCATGGGAGGAAACACCATGACTGCCGCACCCGACTGGCTGATTCCGCCGGCGGAGGGGTACTTCGCCGAGGATCTCGACCACCTGCCCGACCTCCCGCCGCACACGGAGTTGCTCGACGGGAGCCTGGTTTTCGTGAGTCCGCAGAAGTACTTTCACTCGCTGGCCATTGACCTGCTGGTTCACGGCCTCCGAGTTGCAGCACCGCCGGATCTCCGGGTGGCGCGCGAGATGACCGTGACACTCGGCAGGCGTGACCGTCCCGAGCCCGACCTCTGCGTCGTGCGGGCTGCGGCTGTCACGGCGGAATTGGACGAGACCGGCTACGAGGCTGCCGACGTGCTGCTCGCAGTGGAGGTGGTCTCGCCGGATTCCCTCGTGCGGGACCGCGAGGTCAAGCCGCGCAAGTACGCCCAAGCGGGTATCCGGTACTTCTGGCTGGTGGAGAAGGGCGAGGCCGGACGACCGGTGGTCTACACGTTCGAGTTGGAGCCGGTGACCAAGACGTACGTGGCGACCGGGGTCCACCACCTTCGGCTGAAGACGGGCTTCCCGTTCGACGTCGACATCGACCTCACCGCCATCGGTCGCCTCTGACCCACCGCGGGGGGGGGGACGCAAGAGGTAGGAAGGCGGGGGGGGGGTAATGAGAATGGCGTCC
>NZ_JBWXUE010000011.1:153040-160415 GCF_057158765.1 Kitasatospora sp. NEAU-69 | reverse complement strand
TTCTCCTCGACCCCCCATCAGGGCAGACCACCAGGTGGTAGCCCGCGCGGGCTGGGCTACCCGAGCGTGCCGCCCGTAGCGAGCTCCAGGAACTGCCGGGCGACCTCGGCGACCTCGTCCGCCGTCCACTCCAGGGCCGGGGCGGCCAGGCTCAGCTCGGCCATCGCGAGGCCCGGAGCGGCGTCCTGCCAGCCGTGGATGAACCAGGTCTGCTGCTGCTCGGCCAGCGCGAGGTTGGCGGCGTTCAGCGCGTCCGCGGGGTAGGGGAGCCAGAGCTGACACTCGTGGGTGGGCGGCTCGGCCGGGTAGAGCCGGGCGCCGGGCAGCGCGGCCAGTACGGGGCGCAGGGTGGCGGCGTGCCGGGTGAAGTCGGGGATCCGGGGGAGCGCGGTGTCCAGGCCGTGCAGCGCGGCGAGTGCGGCGGGCCACTGCTGGAAGAGCTGGCCGCCCATCCGGTGCCGCCAGGCGCGGGCGTAGTCGGTGAGCGCCGCGTCGCCGGCCAGGGCGGCGCCGCTGATGCCGCCGAGGTCCTTGTAGAAGGAGACGTAGACGCTGTCGGCCAGCGCCGCGATCTCGGCGAGCGAGCGGCCGAAGTGCGCCGTGGTGTTCCACAGCCGGGCGCCGTCGAAGTGCACCCGGGCGCCGGTGGCCCGGGCGGCCTCGGTCAGTGCGACCAGCTCGTCCCAGCTCGGCAGCAGGAACCCGGGGTCGCGCAGCGGGAGTTCGACGGCCAGCGCGGCGAACGGCTCGCCCAGCCCGGCGAGTTCCGCGGGTGTGGGCTGGCGGTGCTCGGTGGTGGGCCAGAGCGCGCGCAGGCCGGTCAGCTGTGAGTAGGCATGCCGCTCGTGCTGGTCCAGGTGGCCGAGCGGGTGCAGCGCGACGGCCTGGCGGCCGGTGAGCTCGGCGTGGTGGCGCAGTGCGACCTGCTGGGCCATCGTGCCGGTGGGGAAGAAGACCGCGTCCTCGGTGCCGAGCAGTTCGGCGGTGCGCCGCTCCAGCTCGCGGACCGGGCCGTCCGTGCCGTAGAAGTCGGGCGGCCCGTCCAGCCCGGGCCCGTCCAGTCCGTCCAGCGCGGCGAGTTGGGCGAGCCGCTGCCGCATCGTGATCAGGTAGTCGCCGGAGAGGGTCCGCTTGCTGGCCAGGCGGGCGGCGCGGCGGCGTTGCATGGCGTTCTGGTCATCGCTCATCCGAGGATTGTCACTGGTCAGGTCGGGCGGACCAATCGGTTTTCGTACGCGAAGACGACCGCCTGCACCCGGTCGCGCAGGCCGAGCTTCAGCAGGATCCGGCTGACGTGGGTCTTCACCGTGGCCTCGGCGAGGTAGAGCTCGGCGGCCACCTCGGCGTTGGAGAGGCCGCGGGCGACCTGCACCAGCACGCTGCGCTCCCGGGTGGTCAGCGCCTCCACCGCCCGCTCGCCGCGGCCGGGGGCGCCGCCGTCCTCGGGCAGCTGGGAGGCGAAGGTGTCCAGCAGCCGCCGGGTGATCCGCGGCGCGACCACGGCGTCGCCGGCCGCGACGCAGCGGATCGCGCTGAGCAGCTCCTCCGGCTGCGCGTTCTTCAGCAGGAACCCGGAGGCCCCGGCGCGCAGCCCGGCGAAGGCGTACTCGTCGAGGTCGAAGGTGGTCAGGATCAGCACCTTGGTGTCGGGGCACTGCTCGACGATCCGGCGGGTCGCCTCGATCCCGTCCATGACGGGCATCCGGACGTCCATCAGCACCACGTCGGGCTGGAGGTCGCCGGCGAGCCGGACCGCCTCGGCGCCGTCCTCGGCCTCGCCGGCGACCTCCAGGTCGCGCTGCGAGTCGAGGATCAGCGTGAAGGCGACCCTGAGCATCGGCTGGTCGTCCACCAGCAGGACGCGGATGGTCACAGGGGGTCCTCCTCGAGGTCCGGTCCGAGGTGCAGCGTGGTGGCGACCCGCCAGCCGCCGCGGGGCAGCGGACCGGCGGTGAGCTCACCACCGTACGCGGCGGCGCGGTCGCGCATGCCGGCCAGGCCGTGGCCGACGTGGCCCGGCTCCCCGGTCTGGCCGAACGGGTCCGCGGCCGGGCGCAGCGGGCGGCCGTCGTCGCAGACCTCGACCACCACGGAGGAGCGCAGGCACTGGACCCGGACCGTCGCGCGGGCGCCCGGAGCGGTGTGCTTGAGCGTGTTGGTCAGCGACTCCTGGACCAGCCGGTAGACGGTCAGCTGGGTGCCGGGGGAGACGTCGGCGGTCTCGCCGGTCAGCGTCAGCTCGGTCGGCAGGCCGGCCGCGCGGACCTGCGCGGTGAGCGCGGTGAGCTGGCCGAGGCCGGGCTGCGGGTGGCGCAGCGCGTCCGGTTCGTCGGCGCGCAGCACGCCCAGGAAGCGGCGCATGTCGGTGAGCGCCTGGCGGCCGGTCTCGGCGGACTGGCGCATCGCGGCGGTCGCCTTCTCGGGCGCGTGCGGGTTGGCGTAGACGGCGCCGTCGGCCAGCGCCACCATCACCGAGAGGTTGTGCGTGACGATGTCGTGCATCTCGCGGGCGATCCGGGAGCGCTCCTCGGCGACCGCGAGCGCGGCCTGCTGGTCGCGCTGGCGCTCCAGCTCGGTGGCCCGCTCGCGCAGCACCCGCAGCTGGTTGTGCCGGGCCCGGACGTTCAGGCCGAGGACGGCCGCCGCGGTGGTGGCGCCGGAGAGCATGAAGGCGACCTTGAACCAGGTCGCCGGCGGGTCGGGCGCGTGCGCGGTCCAGCTGGTCACCGCGAGCGCGACGCCGAGCTCGGCGACCGCGAAGGCGCGCAGCGTCCAGACCCGTGGACGGTGCACGGCGACCGTGTAGAGCCCGATCAGCACGGCGATGTCGCCCGGCATCGCCTCGGCGGTCAGCCACTGCACGAACGCGACGCCGGCGATCGCGGCGAAGACGGCCAGCGGCGCCCGGCGGCGCAGCGCCAGCGGCAGGACGACCCCGATCTGCACCACCCAGGTCCATGCGCCGTGGTGCCCGTGGCGGATCAGCGGCATGCCGGTCATGCCGAACACGAGCAGGGCGAAGACCGTGTCCATCGCAACCGGGTACCGGTCCACCAGCGTGCGGGCCCGCACGCCCGCCAGCCCTCGAAGCGCGCCGGGGAAGCGTCGTTCGAGGGCTGACGGGAGCAGGTCGGCCGAGGTCATCGGGCCATTGTGCAACGGATACCGGTCGGACCGGTCACGCATCACGCCGCTTGAGCACCACGGCCGCGCCGATCATGGCGGCGAGCACGTAGAGGCAGAGCACCCCGAAGCCGGTCCAGGGGGCCAGCGTGCCGGGGTCGGCGTGCAGGGTGGCGACCGCCTGGCCGGCCGCGCCGGGCAGGTAGGGACCGATGTTGCCGGCCCAGGTCGCCGGCAGCACCTCGACCAGCGGCGGGATCACCAGCAGCAGGCCGAAGACGGCGGCGATGCCGCCCGCGGTGTTGCGCACCAGGGCGCCGATCGCGACCGCGAGCAGGCCGACCGCGGTCAGGTAGAGCGAGGTGCCGACGACGGTGCGCAGCACGCCCGAGGCGGACAGCGTGGTCTGCACGTTGTTGGCGGAGAGCACCGCCTGGCCGGCGAAGAACGCGACGAACGCGGTGATCGAGGTCACCACCAGGGTGACCGCGCCGAAGACGGCCGCCTTGGCCCAGAGCACCGGCAGCCGGCGCGGCACGGCGGACATCGAGGCGCGGATCATGCCGGTGCTGTACTCACCGCTGACCACCAGCACGCCGAGCACGCCGATGGCGAGCTGGGCGGCCAGGTAGCCGCGCAGGCTGCGGTCGGCGGCGTCCACGCTGAAGGCGTGGTCGTGCGCCTCGGGGTGGTTCAGGTGGTCGATCGCGCCGTAGCAGGCGAGCAGGCCGAAGCCGACCATGAAGACGACGGCCGCGATCAGCGTGAAGTAGCTGGAGCGCAGCGTCCGGAACTTGATCCACTCGGAGTGGACCACCCGGGGCAGCGTGACCGAGCCGCCGACCAGCCTGGTGGGGACGGCGCTGGGGGTGATGGTGGTCATGCGACGGGCTCCTCGACCAGCGTGCGGGGGGTGACCACGGCGTCGTACTCGACGGAGTCCTTGGTCAGTTCCATGAACGCCTCCTCCAGCGAGGCCTGCTGCGGCGTCAGCTCGAAGAGCGTCAGGGAGTGCTCGGCGGCCAGTCGGCCGATCCGCTCGCTCTCGGCGCCGTCGACGTTCAGCACCTGGACGTCGTCACCGGTGGTGACGGTGACGCCGGGCAGTTCGCCGAGCAGCTCGGCGAGCCGGACCGAGTCCGGGGTGCGGACCAGCACGCCGCCGTTCGAGGCGCGCGCGGTGAACTCGGCGACCGAGGTGTCCGCGATCAGCCGTCCGCGCCCGATCACGATCAGGTGCTCGGCGGTCAGCGCCATCTCGCTCATCAGGTGCGAGGAGACCAGCACCGTACGGCCTTCGGAGGCCAGCGACTTGAGCAGGTTGCGGATCCACAGGATGCCCTCGGGGTCGAGGCCGTTGACCGGCTCGTCGAGGATCAGCGTGGCCGGGTCGCCGAGCAGCGCGGACGCGATGCCGAGTCGCTGGCCCATGCCGAGCGAGAAGCCGCCGGCCCGCTTCTTGGCCACCGCGCGCAGGCCGACCAGGTCGACCACCTCGTTGACCCGCGAGCGCGGGATGCCGTGCGTGGCGGCGAGCGCGAGCAGGTGGTTGAAGGCCGAGCGGCCGGTGTGGATGGCGCGTGCCTCCAGCATCGCGCCGACCTCGCGCAGCGGCGCGGAGTGCTCGGCGTACCGGCGGCCGTTCACCACGGCGTGGCCGGCGGTGGGGGTGTCCAGCCCGAGCAGCATCCGCATCGTGGTGGACTTGCCGGCGCCGTTGGGGCCGAGGAAGCCGGTCACGATGCCGGGACGGACGCTGAAACTCAGGTCCTGGACGGCGGTTTTGGGGCCGTAACGCTTGGTGAGGCCGACGGCTTCGATCATCTTGATCCTCGGACGAGGGGCGGAATACGACGCATCCAACGCTAGGGAGCCGAGGGGGCCGTGACGAGCCGCCTGAGGAGGACCCGCGCGCGCGTTCGGTGCGACACGAGATGCAGTAGCACTACATCTCAAGACGGACCCGGATCCACCCGGAGAGGTTTAGCACCTGGTCAGGAAGGTGGCGTCGGTGGACGAACCTTAAGCCAGGCTCAAGCGCCGGGAGCGGGCCTTGACGCGGGTGTTGGTCTAGTCCATTTTAATCCGCAGGTGCAGGGAGCCCCTGAGCCGGCGTCAGTTGCCCTGCGACTGACGCCGGTCCTGGGGCGCTCGGCATTGGGTCTTCGTAGTCCGGGCTGCACCAGCCCGTTCTCGCGCACGATTCCCCTGTCATGCCCATGTCCGCGTGGCCCCACCCCGCGTGGCCGACCCCCGGGCCTGACGGTCCCCCACAACCAGGAGTCACGCACACATGCTCACTCGCTCGCTCCCCCAGGGAGCCCCGGGAGCCTCCGGTTCCCCCGCGCGCCGCCGCCGTCCCAGGGGCGTGGCCGCACTCGCCCTCGGCGCCGCCGCCTCGCTGCTGCTCGGCGGCTCGCTCGCGCTGAGCACGGGCACCGCCGCGCACGCCGCCGTGACCAACACCACCGGCGCGTCCGCGACCAGCGGTGGACTGAAGGTCGCCTACTTCGACCAGTGGTCGGTCTACGGCAACGGGTACTACCCGAAGACCATTCAGGACACCGGCGCGGCCGGGAAACTGGACTACCTGATCTACGACTTCGAGAACATCGACCCGACCAGCGGGAAGTGTTTCGAGGCCACCAAGGCCGCCTCCCAGGACGAGAGCAACCCGAACGCCGGCGACGGCGCGGCCGACGCGTTCGCGGACTACGAGAAGTCCTACGGCGCGGACACCAGCGTCAGCGGCACCGCCGACACCTGGAACCAGCCGATCGCGGGCAACTTCAACCAGCTCAAGGAGCTGAAGGCGAAGAACCCGAACCTCAAGATCCTGCTGTCGATCGGCGGGTGGACCTACTCGAAGTACTTCTCCGACGTGGCGGCCACCGACGCCTCGCGCAAGACCTTCGCGTCCTCCTGCATCGACATGTTCATCAAGGGCAACCTGCCCACCGACGTCGGCTTCGGCGGTCCGGGCTCGGCGGCCGGCGTCTTCGACGGCTTCGACATCGACTGGGAGTACCCGGGCGGCGGCGGCCACACCGGCAACCACTCCTCGCCGGCGGACAAGCAGAACTACACCGCGCTGCTCGCCGAGCTCCGCTCGGAGCTGGACGCCCAGGGCAAGACCGACGGGCGGACGTACGCGCTCAGCGCGGCCGTCGGCGCCGGCCAGGACAAGATCCAGAACTACGAGACCGACAAGATCGGCCAGTCCCTCACGTTCCTGGATGCGATGACCTATGACATGCACGGCGCCTGGGACGCGACCGGTCCGACCAACCACCAGGCCGCGCTCTACTCGGACCCGAACGACCCGATGACCCCGGTCGCGCCGGGCACCGCGAAGTACTCGATCGACGAGGCGATCAAGGCCTGGACGGTCGGTGACCCGCAGTACGGCATCAAGGGCGGCTTCCCGGCCAACAAGATCAACATCGGCGTGCCGTTCTACTACCGGGGCTGGACCGGCGTGCCGGCCGGCAGCCAGCACGGCCTCTTCCAGAGCGCGAGCGGCCCGGCCACCGGCGCCGCGATGTCCGGCAACGTCAACGGCATCCGGATGTACAAGGAACTGAACGGCGTCGTGGACAACCCGGCGGACACGTACTGGGACGACACCGCGAAGGCCGCCTACTTCTACGACGGCACCAACTTCTGGACCGGTGAGGACGCGCAGTCGATCCAGGCCAAGGCCGACTACCTGCACTGCAACGGCCTCGGCGGCTCGTTCGCCTTCTCGCTCTACGACCTGGGCACCCAGACCGGGCTGTTCGACACGATGGTGAACGCGACGAACGGCTCCGCCGCCAACTGCCCGGCGCCGCCGGTCTCGTCCGCCCCCGGCACGCCGACCAGCAGCCCGGTCTCCACCCCGCCGGTCACCCCGCCGACCACGCCGGTCTCCACGCCGCCGGTCAGCACCCCGCCGGTGACGCCGCCGAGCACGCCGGTCTCCACCCCGCCGACCACCCCGGCCCCCGGCGGCAGTTGCACCGCGCCGAGCTGGAACGCCGGCACGGTGTACGCGACCACCGGCACCACGGTCTCCTGGAAGGGTCACACCTACACCAACAAGTGGTGGACCACCGGCGAGGACCCGAGCCTGAGCGGCCAGTGGGGCGTCTGGACCGACAACGGTCCCTGCTGACCCCACCCCCCTCGCAGGACAGCATCGTGCCCCCGCAGCGATCGCGCTGCGGGGGTACAGTGCCTTCCTTTTGTTCGGTCACCCCCGCCCCTTTGG
>NZ_JBWXUE010000011.1:82451-153030 GCF_057158765.1 Kitasatospora sp. NEAU-69 | reverse complement strand
CAAACCCCACCCCCCTGGAGGGAAGAGCTAGTACCCCCAAAGCGATGGGGTGGGGGGGCCACGGTGCTGTCCTGTGGTCAGGTCACTCCGGCATCTGCGGCTTGATCACCCAGAAGGGCGCGCCCTGGCTGTCGGTGAGCGCGCTCATCCGCCCGACCGGCGTGTCCATCGGCGGCACCAGCACCGAGCCGCCGGCCCGGACCGCGGCGTCCACCGTGCTGTCCACGTCGTCCACCGCGAAGTACGTGGCCCAGTGCGGCGGCGTGCCGGGCGGGTGGTTCGCCAGGCTCTGCGCCCCGCCGACCCCCTTGCCGCCGACGTTGAGCGAGAAGTACTCGCCCATGCTCTCGGCGCCCGGCATCTCCATCGGCGCGATGTCGATCCCCAGGGCCGCCTTGTAGAACGGGGTCACCGCCTTGACGTCGGTGGTGTTCAGCTCGTTCCAGATGACCGCGCCGGCCTCGTTGACGATCTGCGCGCCGAAGAAGTCCAGCGGCTGCCAGATGCCGAAGACCGCGCCGGACGGGTCCTGGGCCACTGCCATCTTGCCGACCGTGCCGACGGTCATCACGTCGAAGAGCAGCTTGCCGCCGTTCGCGGTGATCTTGCCGGCGGTGGCCTCCGCGTCCTTGGTGGCCAGGTAGGTGGTCCAGACGGTGGGCGGCGGCGGGTTGTCGCCCATGGGGGTGGCCGCCATGATGCCGGCCACGGGCTTCCCATTCAGGGTGGCCACGGAGTAGCCCCCGAACTCCGGCGGGCCCACCTCCCCCTGCCAGCCGAGCAGATCGCGGTAGAAGTCCAGCGCCTGCTGCTGGTCAGGGGCCATCAGATCGACCCAGCACGGCGTACCGGGCGCATAGGGTTCGGTGACCTCGGGCATGCTTGTCGCCTCCAGGGCGCAGAGTCGGTGAGTC
Organism: Kitasatospora sp. NEAU-69; assembly: GCF_057158765.1. Lineage (NCBI taxonomy): Bacteria > Bacillati > Actinomycetota > Actinomycetes > Kitasatosporales > Streptomycetaceae > Kitasatospora > Kitasatospora sp. NEAU-69. Next base: position 152,116 of record NZ_JBWXUE010000011.1, on the reverse strand, counting down.
CCCCGGGTCTCACCCTTACTCCGGTGGCCCGCTCGCGCCACTCAAACGCGCCGCTCGCGCCACTGCCTGTCCGTCAGGGGCTGGTGCGCTCGATCCGGTGCAGCATCCGCCCGAGCAGCGCGGAGAGCGCGGCGCGTTCCTGGCCGACGATGTCCTGGAGCAGCTCCTCCTCGAAGACCGCGGCCATCCGCATCGACTCCAGCCACTTGTCGCGGCCGTTCTCGGTCAGCTCGATGATCACCCGCACCCGGTTCGCCTCGTCACGCTCCCGGGTGACCAGGTCCTCGGCGACCATCCGGTCGATCCGGTGCGTCATCGCGGCCGGCGTCAGGCCCAGCCGTTTGGCCAGCTCGCCGGGGCCGAGGCGGTACGGGCTGCCCGCGACGACCAGCGCCTTGAGCACCTCCCACTCCGCGTTGGTGATTCCGAGCACATTCATCTGTCGCGAGTAGGCCACCGCCATCCGCCGGGCCACTCGCGAGAGGCTCGACACGATCGTCTCCACCTGGGGGTCCACCATGGGGAACTCCCGCTGGTAGACCGCCACTTGTTCGGCGATGTCCAGCTCTGCGGCGGCCTCGTCGGCAGGCCTGCGTGTGCTCATGGCCCCAAGTCTCGCACGCGCGGCTGTCCCCGTTAAGCCTTTGACAGGACAGTCTTCCAGTCCTTAGAGTTTAGCTCCTAAGTCTTGCAGCCTGAACCTTCGAAGGGGTGTCTCCATGAAGCAGCAGAAGTACGGCGCGGGTGGCGGCGCCCTGCGCCGCGTCCAGCTCGGCAACGCGCTCAGCGCGTTCGGCAGCGGGTTCACGATGCCGTACATGTTCGTGTACGTGGACCAGGTGCGCGGGCTCGGTTCGCTCGCCGCCGGCATGGTCTTCACGGTCTTCGCGCTGGCCGCGCTCTTCGTGCTGCCGTTCGCGGGCCGTGGCATCGACAAGTACGGGCCGCGTCCGGTGCTGCTGGCCGGCTGCGCGATGGCCGCCACCGGCGCGTTCTCGTTCGGCCAGGCGAGCTCGACGGCCGGGCTGCTGATCGCCTCCTTCCTGTTCGGCGGCGGTGTCACCACCTGCCAGCCGGCGCTGGCGACCATGATCGTGCGCTGCTCGACCGCGAAGACCCGTTCGCACGCCTTCGCGCTGCAGTTCACCCTGGTCAACCTCGGGATGGGCATCGGCGCGCTGGTCGGCGGGCAGATCGTCAACGTCGCCGACCCGGCCAGCCTGACCCGGCTCTTCACCATCGAGGCGCTGACCTTCCTGGGCCTGGCCCTGGTCACCGGCACGGCCCGGATCCCGGCCGCCGCCCCGGTCCTGGTCACCGACGGCAACGCCCCGACCGGCGTGCGCGCGCTGGCCAAGGACAAGGCGATGATGCGGCTCTGCCTGCTCGCCGGGCTGATCTTCTTCACCTGCTACGGCCAGTTCGAGTCCGGCGTCGCGGCCTTCGCCACCGACACCGTGAAGACCGCGCCGTCCACCCTCGGCATGGCGATCGGCGCCAACGCGCTGACCATCGTGCTGCTGCAGATGTTCATGGTCCGGATCACCGCCCGCCGCCGGCGCACCACCGCGATGGCCGCCACCGGCGTGGTCTGGCTCGGCGCCTGGGGCGCGGCGCTGCTGGCCGGGCTGGTCCGCGGCGAGGCGGTGGCCGCCACCATCGCGATCGTCTCGATCTACGTGCTGTTCGGCGTCGGCGAGTCGATGCTCGCCCCGACCCTGGGTCCGATCGTCGCCGACCTGGCTCCGGCTCGGCTGCTCGGCACGTACAACTCGGCCTTCGCGCTGGTCAAGCAGATGGCGATCGCGGTCGGCCCGGCCGTCGGTGTGCTGCTGGTCGGCTCCGGCACCTGGCCGCTCTACCTGGCCGCGATGACCGGGTGCACGCTGCTGATCATCACCCTGGCGCTGCGCCTGCGCCGGCACCTCACGCCGGCCCAGGACAACGCGCGGCCGGCCGCCCCGGCCGAGGCCCCCGCGGCCGGCGGCAGCGGTCGCACCGTGCCGGTCCGTGAGCTGCAGACGGCGGCATGAGAGGGTGACCCGGTAATCCGCCACGGCCCACGGCCGTGGCGGTCACCGAGTCGACGACGGCGGGGTCATGGCAGCAACGGCAGTCGCCGAGCGCCCGGAGGTTCGGCCATCGGTCCTGGTGGAGCTGAACCGCCGGGTGCCCTGGCTGCTGCGCCACTCCGGCTGGCTCGGCCCGATCGCGGTCGCGCTCTTCGCCGGTGTGCTGCGGTTCTGGCACCTGGACTACCCGAACGCCTTCGTCTTCGACGAGACGTACTACCCCAAGGACGCCTGGTCACTGCTCCAGCAGGGCTACGAGGGCACCTGGCCGAGCAACGCCAACGACCAGATCCTGGGCGTCCCACAGGTCATCCCGCTCGGCTCGGCCGGCGCCTTCGTCGCGCACCCGCCGCTCGGCAAATGGGTGATCGCGGTGGGGGAGGGGATCTTCGGGCTGCACCCGTTCGGCTGGCGGGTGATGGTCGCGCTGCTCGGCACGCTCTCGGTGCTGATGCTGGCCCGGATCGGGCGCCGGCTGCTCGGCTCGACGCTGCTCGGCTGCACCGCCGCGCTGCTGATGTCGGTGGACGGCCTGCAGTTCGTGATGAGCCGCACCGGGCTGCTGGACGGCATCCTGATGTTCTTCGTGCTCGCCGCCTTCGGCTGCCTGCTGCTCGACCGGGACCAGGCCAGGGCCCGGCTCGCGGCGCCCGGCGTGGACGGCGACCGGGTGAAGCTGGGCCTGCGACCGTGGCGGATCGCGGCCGGGCTGCTGCTCGGCGCGGCCTGCTCGGTGAAGTGGAACGGCGCGCAGATCCTGGCCGCCTTCGGGCTGCTCACCGTGCTCTGGGACCAGGCCGGCCGGCGCGCGGCCGGTGCCCGGCACCCGGTGCGCAGCATGCTGCGGCGCGACGCGCTGCCGGCGTTCGCTTCGCTCGTCGTCGTCGCGGCGGGCACCTACCTGGCGGCCTGGAGCGGCTGGTTCGCGAGCAGCGGCGGCTACGACCGGCACTGGGCGGACACCCGCCCCGGCTTCGGCCCGGCCGCGTTCCGCAGCTGGTGGCACTACCAGTGGGAGATGTGGCACTTCAACACCACGCTCACCACCCCGCACACCTACCAGTCCAACCCGTGGAGCTGGCTGGTCCAGGGCCGGCCGGTCAGCATGTACTGGCAGCCCGTCGGCTACCCCGACCGGGGCTGCACCTCGACCGGCGGCTGCACGACGCAGATCCTCGCGCTCGGCACCCCGCTGCTCTGGTGGACCGCCGTCTTCGCGCTCGCGTACCTGCTGTACCGCTGGTTCTTCCGCCGGGACTGGCGCTCGGGCGCGATCCTGTGCGCGGTGGCCGCGATCTACCTGCCGTGGTTCCAGTTCCAGCAGCGCACGATCTTCTCGTTCTACATGGTCGTGCTGGTGCCGTTCCTCTGCCTGGCGGTCGCGCAGATGCTCGGCGCGGTGGTCGGCCCGCCGGGCGCGACGGCCAGGCGCCGGCTGTGGGGCGGGATCTCGGCGGGGGCCGTCGTGCTCGCGATCATGGGGTGCTTCCTCTACTTCCTGCCGCTCTACGACGGCCAGGTGATCCCGATGACCGAGTGGCAGGACCACATGTGGTTCGTCAGCTGGATCTGAGCTCCGGTAGGCTGGTGGTGTTGAAGGGGAGTAGCCCTCCACCGGACCGTCGACATACTGGCCGCTCAGCGATGAGGGGCCCGGCGCCCGGGACACCGCAGGGACCGAGTCCGGTCGGCGGTGTCGGCGAGACCTTCGGCCGTAGTGCTGTGATCGTTTGACAGTGCTGCTGGGCCGGGGTCTCTTTTTTTATTGGGGCCGTGCACCGGCCCGGTGGCCCCGACCGTAGGGAACCGCCCCGATGGACCTGACCGTATTCGCCGTCACGTTCGGCATCATCTTCCTCGCCGAACTCCCGGACAAGACCGCGCTGGCCGCGCTGATGCTCGGCGCCCGCTACCGCGCGGCGTACGTCTTCGCCGGGGTGGCCGCCGCGATGGCGGTGCAGGTCGGCCTCGCGCTCGTGGCGGGCCACCTGCTCTCGCTGCTGCCGCACCGCTGGGTGGAGGGCGTGACCGGGCTGCTCTTCCTGGCCGGCGCGCTGATGCTGCTGCTGCACAAGGAGGAGGACGAGGGCCACGAGGCGAAGGAGCCCTCCTCCGGCAGCTTCTGGAAGGTGGCCGGGACGAGCTTCCTGGTCGTCGCGGTCGCGGAGTTCGGCGACCTGACCCAGATCATGACCGCGAACCTGGCCGCCAAGTACAGCGACCTGCTCTCGGTGGGCCTGGGCGCCTGGCTCGCCCTCTGCGCGGTCGGCGGCCTGGCGATCCTGGGCGGTCAGAAGCTGCTGAAGCACGTCCCGATGAAGGTGATCATCCGGGTCGCGGCGGGCGCGATGCTGGTGCTGGCGACGATCAGCCTGGTGGGGGCGATCACGGGCTAGCAGGTGTCGCCGGCGGCGAGGGCGGCGGCGGTCGACTGGTCGTAGGTGCCCCAGCTGGATTGCCAGAGCGCGTTGGCGTTCTGGAACTGGCCCACCGCGTACTGGGTCGCCTTGTCATAGGTGCCCGGGGTGTAGCCACGGTCGAAGCACCCGGAGGCGTCCAGTTGCTGCTGGAGCGCAGCGACGTCCGGCCCGGTGGACTTGAGCTGGAGCGGGCGGAACGTCGGGCTCGGGCTGGCCGGGGCGCTGGTGCTCGGGGCCGCGCTGCTCGGGGGTGCGCTCGTGGGGGCCGGGGCGCTCGTACTCGGTGCGACCACGGGGACCGGTGGCGGCGGCGCGGCGGCCGTCGTCGCTGGCGGCGGGGTGGTGGGGGCGGGGGCCTGGGTGGTGGGGCGTGGTGCCGTGCGGCTCGGTCTGGGCGCGGCGGAAGTCGGCCGGGCCGACGTTGCGGGCGCGCTGCTGGCCGGGGCGGCCGAGGCGGCGGGGGTGCTCGCCGACGGGCTGGGGCTCTGGGTGGCCGCCAGCTCGGGGGCGCCGGTCGGCTGGACCGGCAGCGCCTGGTGGCTGCCGTTGCCGTCCGTCCCGGGGGAGAGCGCGAAGGCGATGCCGACGCCGAGCGCGACCACGCCGACGCCGGCGAGGACGATCACCCCCTGGCGGCGGTGCCGGGCGCGGCGGGCACCGGCGCGGCGGCCGGACGGGCCCGGACCGCTCTCGATCGGGAAGAGCCCGAGCTCGCGCGCCGGTCCGGCGGGCGGCGCCGGCGGCGGGGCGGGCGGCATCAGCGGCACGGCGTCCGGCGTCGGTCTCAGCACCGCGGTGTCGTACGAGTCGTCCAGCGGCACCTCGACGGCCGGCACGTACGGTCTGACCAGCGGCGGGCCCTCGAACAGCGGCAGCACGGCCGTCTCGGCCGCGTCCGGGTCCGGTACCGGAGTCGCGCCGGGGCCTGGGTGGGCGAATCCCGGCATGGACCGTTCCTCCTGGATTGTGTCAGCGGCTTCGAACGCGCCCGATTATGCAGGACACACGGCGACCCGGACAGTGCCGCCAGGCGTACCAATGGCCCAATCTGACCCCGCATAACCGGACAAACCTGACACGATGAGGGGCGAGCACCGGAAAGATTGTCAGATCATCCGGGCGTCTCGACCGGGTGTCTCATCCGGGCGTCAGCGTGTGAGCCGAGGAGGATCTGGCATGGCGGAGCCGGTGACCGGGGTCGAAGCGTCCCCCTCCCAGCAGCCACCGGTGCACAACCTCTGGGTGCCGATCGGCGCGTTGCTGCTCGCGCTGCTGCTGGCCGCGCTCGACCAGACCATCGTCTCGACCGCGCTGCCGACCATCGTCAGCGACCTGGGCGGCCTGGAACACCTGTCCTGGGTGGTCACCGCCTACCTGCTCGCCTCCACCGCCGTCACCCCGCTCTGGGGCAAGCTCGGCGACATGTACGGCCGGAAGCGGTTCTTCCAGGCCTCGATCGTGATCTTCCTGATCGGCTCCGCGCTCTGCGGCGTCGCGCAGAACATGGGCGAGCTGATCGCGTTCCGCGCCCTGCAGGGCCTCGGCGGCGGCGGGCTGATCGTGCTCACCCAGGCGATCGTCGGCGACCTGGTGCCGCCCCGCGACCGGGGCAAGTACCAGGGCCTCTTCGGCGCGGTGTTCGGCGCCACCAGCGTGCTCGGCCCGCTGCTCGGCGGCTTCTTCGTCGATCAGCTCTCCTGGCGCTGGGTCTTCTACATCAACCTGCCGATCGGCGTGGTCGCGCTGGTCGTGATCGCGGTCGTGCTGCACAGCACCGAGACCAAGCGCAAGCACCGGATCGACTACCCGGGCATCGTGCTGATCGCGACGGTGGCCACCTGCTTCGTGCTGATGACCTCGCTCGGCGGCGTGAGCTACGCCTGGGGCTCCTGGCAGATCATCGGCCTGGGCGTGCTCGGCGTGCTGCTGCTCGCCGTCTTCGTCATGGTCGAGCGCCAGGCCGAGGAGGCCGTACTGCCGCCGCGGCTCTTCGCCTCGCGCACCTTCAGCCTGATCGCGGTGATCTCCTTCGTGGTCGGCTTCGCGATGTTCGGCGCGCTGACCTACCTGCCGACCTTCCTCCAGGTCGTGCAGGGCGTCTCGCCGACCCTGTCCGGCGTGCACATGCTGCCGATGGTGCTCGGCATGCTGGTCACCTCGATCGGCTCCGGCCAGATCGTCGCCAGGACCGGCCACTACCGGATCTTCCCGATCGCCGGCACGGCCGTGGTGACGGTCGGCCTGGTGCTGCTGTCGCGGCTGACCGAGTCCACCTCGACCACCGTGATGAGCCTGTACTTCCTGGTCTTCGGCCTCGGCCTGGGCCTGGTGCTCCAGGTGCTGGTGCTGATCGTGCAGAACTCGGTCGGCTACCAGGACCTCGGGGTGGCGACCGCCGCAGCGACGTTCTTCCGCTCGATCGGCGCCTCGTTCGGCGTCTCGATCTTCGGCACCATCTTCACCACCGGCCTCACCCACAAGCTCAATGACGCGCTGCGCGGCGCGACGCTGCCGCCCGGCTTCCGGCCCGGCGAGATCACCGCCGACCCGCGGGTGATCAAGACGCTGCCGCCGGCCGTCGAACACAACATCCTGCACGCCTACGCCAGCTCGATCTCCGAGGTCTTCCTGTACGCGGCGCCGGTCGCGTTCGTCGCGTTCGTGCTCTCGCTCTTCGTCAGGGAGCAGCCGCTGCGCGCCTCGGTGACCGCTCCCGACCTCGGCGAGTCGATCGGCATGAACCCGGTCGAGCGCTCCTCGGTGGACGAGATCGCCCGCGCGCTGACCGTGCTGAGCAGCCGGGAGGCGCGCCGCGACCTCTACCGGCGGATCACCGCCGAGGCCGAGCTGGACCTACTGCCCGCCTCCAGCTGGCTGCTGCTCCAGATGCACCGGCAGGGCTCGGTCGAACCGGCCGAGCTCGCCGAACGCCGGATCATCCCGCCCGCCGTCGTCGAGGCCGCCGCGCGTGAGGTCGAGGGCCGCGGGCTCGCGCGGCGCAACGGCCTGCCGATGCACCTCACCGAGCAGGGCGAGCAGTTCGCGGTGCGGCTGGTCGCGGCCCGGCGCTCGCAGCTGGCCAAGCTGTGCGGCGACTGGGACGAGAAGCAGTACGCCGACCTGGCCGAGCTGCTCACCCGGCTGGCCGACAACCTGTGCGGGGACGAGCACGACCGGCCCGACGCGACCCCCGTCGCGCACGTGCCGCACAACGAGGGCCGCTCGTTCTGAGGTACTGGGCAGTGCCTAGTTGCCCGCGAACTCCGCGGCGAAGCGCCGCAGGTGGGGGCCGTACTCCGGGTGCGAGAGCGCGGCGGCGAACTGGGCGGTGAGGTAGGCGATCGGATTGCCGGTGTCGTACCAGGTGCCGTCGATCACCTGGCCGTAGACCGCGCGGGTGGTGGCGTAGAGGTTGATCGCGTCGGTCAGGTAGATCTCGCCGCTCTGGTGTTCGTACCAGCGCTTGGTCTGCTCGCGCAGCTCGTCGATGATGCCCGGGGTGATCACGTAGCCGCCGATCGCGGCGTACGCCGACGGCGCGTCGTCCGGCCGGGGCTTCTCGACCAGGCCGGTGATCCGCAGCGAACCGCCGCCCAGGTCCTCCTTGACGATCGGCACGCCGTATCTCGGCGCGTCGGCCGGGTCCATCGGCATCAGGGCGAGCACCGGCGAGTTGGTGGCCTGGTAGGCCGTCATCAGCTGCTGGGCGCGCGGGATCTCGGCGACGAAGACGTCGTCGGGCCAGAGCACGAGCATCGGTTCGTCGCCGAAGTTGCGGGCCGCGTTCAGCACGGGCGTGCCGTTGCCGTAAGGGCCGTGCTGGTCGAGGTAGGTGATGTGCCCGCGGCGGGAGAGCTCGCCGACCTCCTCGACCGCGTCGGCGTAGGCCGCCTTGCCGTCGGCGCGCAGCTGGGCGACCAGCGCGGGGTTGGGCCGGAAGTGGTCCTGGATCAGGCTCTTGTTGCCGGAGACCACGATGGTGATGTCCGTGATGCCGGAGGCGACCAGCTCGCGCACGGTGTGCTCGATCACCGGCATGTCGCCGACCGGCAGCATCTCCTTCGGCGTCGCCTTGGTGAGCGGGAGCAGACGGGAGCCGAGGCCGGCGGCGGGGATGACGGCACGGCGGATGGCGGCTGGCATGGGGCTCCTTCGTGGGACCGGAGAGGTGCGGGCCGGAGTGGGGCGAAGTGGGGCGGATGGGGGCAGCGGTGAGCGTGCGGCACGTCTGGCGGCGTGGCGACGGTCGACGCTACCAAGGGACGAGGGGTGATCACAGGGCGTGTTGGGGAAGGGAGTTGGAGGCGGGCCCGGTGCCGCCGGGTGGCCGCGCGGTTCGGCCGGTGGCCGGGCTTGTCGGGCTTGTCGGGCGTGATCGGCGGATGAGGAGCGCGCGATGAAGGCACATGCGCAGTTGGAGATCGCCGAGTACATCAAGGGCGTGCGGGAGTACCGGCACGTCCCCGGCGTCGATGAGACCGGCCGGCTGATCGCCGAGCTCGCCGCCGAGCGTCCCGGAAACCCGGTCCGCCGCACCCAGATCGGCCTCTCCACGCTCGGTGAGCCGCTCGACCTGCTGTCGGTCGGGGCCGGCAGCCGCAGCGTCTTCCTGATCGGCGGCTCGCAGCCGAACGAGCCGGTGGGCCGGCTCGGCGTCCTGGAGACGGCCCGACTGGTGTCCGAGACGCCGGAGTTGACCACCGGCTCGGACTGCACGTGGCATTTCCTGCCGTGCCTCGACCCGGACGGCGCCCGGCTCAACGAGGGCTGGTACGGCGCTGCGCCGAGCATCCGCGACTACCACCGCCGGCTCTACCGACCGGCGTTGGCCGACCAGCCGGAGTGGGGATTCCCCTGGCGCGAGGCACAGGGCTCGCCGGTGCCGTGGGCGACGCCCGCCGAGGGGCCGTCCGCCGAGACCAGGGTGCTGATGACGGTGATCGACGCGGTCCGGCCACTGGTCCAGTTCTCGCTGCACAACGCCGACTTCGGCGGTGCGTACTTCGTGCTGAGCCGCGCGGTGCCGGAGCTCGTCGATCCGCTGCGCGGCACGGTCGAGCGCCGCGGCCTCCCGCTGGAGACCCATCCGACCGACGGCAGCGACTGGTTGAGCCTGGCGGACGGGATCCACGTGATGCCCTCGGTGGGCGCCGACATCGTGCCGATCTCGGTCGACGGCCAGGCCACGCGGCGCGGCGGCCACCTCGCCGAGTACGCCGACTGGCACCAGACGCTGACGGTGCGGGCCGAGGTGCCGATGTGGCGCTGCCGCCCGGCGTCGCAGGCCCCGGTCAGCCGTGGCGAGCTGCTCGCGGCGGCGGCCGACGAACTGGCCGGCGCGGCGGGTGCCGTGACGGAGTCGGTGGACCGGGTGGCCACCGCTCTCGTGGTGCCGGCGCCGTTCATGGCGGCGGTGCGCGACACGCTGGCGGCGGCTCGCGCGATCGGCGCGATGTGGCGCGGCGGGCTGCGACCGAGCGACGCGCTGACCCCCGCGTCGGTGGGCGAGGCGAGCGGCGTGCGCGACACCGTGCGCCGGCTGCCGCTGCGGGCGGCGGGCATGCTGCTGCGGCAGCTCGACGTGGAGTGCGCGGCCGGCAACGGGCGGCCCGTGCTGCGCCGGGAGCAGGAGCTGCTGGGCGCCCGCTTCGAGCAGTGGTGCGAGCAGGCGCAGGCGGCGACCGGCGCGGAACCGATCCCGCTGCGCGAGCTGGTCTCGCTCCAGGTGGAGGCGGTGCTGCGGACGGTGGCGCAGTGCCGGTAGCGCAGTGCCGGTGCTGCGGGGACGGTGATGCACGTGCCGGTGCTGCGGTGCCGCTGATTGGCGGGGGTTAGCTCGTCAGGGTGATTCTCCGGCGGCTGCTGTGAGGTCGCTCACCGCCCGTGGCAGGCTGCGCGCAGCCGTTCTACCAGCGCCGATGCGCGCGGCGGGCGATCAGACGAGATGTCAGGGGATGTCAATGCATGTCCTGAAGAGTCCGTTTTTACCGATTTCCTCATGAATCTCACAGAAAGCGTGCTTAGCCTCCGGTTCGTATGGATCCCCGCGACCACCGGACACGGATGTGCTGAGCGAATTCACGACGACCGGCGAATTCACGACCGGCCAGATCACGACCGGGCTCCTGGGCGAGCGGCCTGCCCCGGCCCCTCCCGCCCGCACCTTGATCGACATCATCGGCGCCGCCGCCGAGGCCTTCCCGCACGCGCCCGCCCTGGACACCGGCTCGGTCGTGCTCGACTACCGCTCCCTGCTCCGGCAGGTGCGCGACCTGGCCGGGCGGCTGACGGCGCTCGGCATCGGCACCGGTGACCGGGTGGGGGTCCGCGTCCCGTCCGGCACCGCCGACCTCTACCTCGCGATCCTGGCCGTGCTGCAGGTCGGCGCGGCATACGTGCCGGTGGACGCGGACGACCCGGACGAGCGCGCCGAGCTGATCTGGGCCGACGCCGGCGTCTGCGCCGTGCTCGGCGCCGGCCTGGCGATCGTCCCCTCGCCGCAGGTGCGCCCCGGCGGGAGCCCGGCCGCGCCGACGCCGCAGGACGAGGCCTGGGTGATCTTCACCTCGGGCACCACCGGGCGGCCCAAGGGCGTCGCGGTCAGCCACCGTTCGGCCGCCGCCTTCGTCGACGCCGAGGCCAGGATCTTCCTCCAGGACCAGCCGCTCGGCCCGGGTGACCGGGTGCTGGCGGGGCTCTCCGTCGCGTTCGACGCCTCCTGCGAGGAGATGTGGCTGGCCTGGCGCAACGCGGCCTGCCTGGTCCCGGCACCGCGCTCGCTGGTGCGGGCCGGCACCGACCTCGGTCCGTGGCTGGTCGAGCGCGGCATCACGGTCGTCTCCACCGTCCCGACGCTGGCCGCGCTCTGGCCGGCCGAGTGCCTGGCCCGGGTCCGGCTGCTGATCGTCGGCGGCGAGGCCTGCCCGGCCGAGCTGGTCGACCGGCTGGCCGGCCACGGGCGCGAGATGTGGAACACGTACGGCCCGACCGAGACGACCGTGGTCGCCTGCGCCGCGCTGCTCACGCCCGGCGAACCGGTGCGGATCGGCCTGCCGCTGGCCGGCTGGGAGCTCGCGGTCGTCGACCGCGAGGGCCGGCCGGTCGGCTGGTACGAGACCGGCGAGCTGCTGATCGGCGGCGTCGGCACGGCGCGCTACCTCGACCCGGCCAAGGACGCCGAGAAGTTCGTCACCAGCCCGTACCTGGACAGCCCGCGGGTCTACCGCAGCGGCGACCTGGTCCGGCTGGAGCCGCAGGGGCTGGTCTTCGTCGGCCGGGCCGACGAGCAGGTCAAGCTCGCCGGCCGGCGGATCGAGCTCGGCGAGGTGGACGCCGCGCTGCAGGCGCTGCCCGGCGTGCGCGCCGCCGCCGCGGCCGTCCGGGAGACGCCCGCCGGTGGGCAACTGCTGGTCGGCTACCTGGTGCTCGACCCGGCCGCCGGGGGAGTCCTTCTCGACCGCCCGGGCGAGCCGTTCGACACCGCCGCCGCCCGCACGCTGCTGCTGGAGCGGCTGCCGCAGTCGCTGGTGCCGGTGCTGGCCCTGGTGGACGAACTGCCCACCAAGACCTCCGGCAAGGTCGACCGGAACGCGCTGCCGTGGCCGCTGGCCACCGCCGGACCGCAGCAGGACGCCGGGCCCCGGCCCACCGGCACCGCCGGCTGGCTGGCCGACCGCTGGCAGGAGCTGCTCGGCCAACCGGTCGGCGTGCAGAGCGACTTCTTCGCGCTCGGTGGCACCAGCCTGGTCGCGGCAAAGCTGGTCTCGGTGCTGCGCACCCGGCACCCCGAGGTCTCGGTCGCCGACGTCTACGCGTACCCGGGCCTGAGTGAACTGGCGGCCCGGCTCGACGAGTTCGCCGGCCCGCCGAGCGAGCAGCGCCCGGTGCGGCCCACCCCGCGCCGGGCCGGCGTGCTGCAACTGCTCGTGCTGGTCGTGCTGTACACGATCAGTGGGCTGCGCTGGCTGCTCGGGTTGGCCGCGCTCGACAACCTCACCGGCCTGACCGGCCGGGCGCTGCCGTGGACGCCGTACACCTCCTGGTGGCTGATCGGCGCCGGCTGGCTGGTGCTGTCCAGCGCGGCCGGGCGTCTGCTGCTCGGCGCCACCACGGCCCGGGTGCTCACCGCGCGGATCCGGCCCGGGAGTCACCCGCGCGGCGGCTCGGTCCACCTGCGGATCTGGGCGGCCGAGCGGGCGGCGGCCGTCTTCCGGCTCGGCACGCTGCTCGGCACGCCCTGGGCCGGCTGCTACGCGCGGGCGCTCGGCTGCCGGGTCGGCAGCGACGTCCACCTGGACGCGCTGCCGCCGGTGACCGGCCTGGCCCGGTTCGGCACCGGCAGTTCGGTGGAGTCCGGCGCGGACGTCGCGGGCTGGTGGCTGGACGGTGACGTGCTGCACGTCGGCACCGTCGAGATCGGCGCCGGCGCGCGGATCGGCGCCCGGGCCACGCTGATGCCCGACGCCCGGGTCGGCGCCGGCGCCGAGGTCGCCCCCGGCTCCTGCGTGCTCGGCGAGGTGCCGGAGCGGCAGCTGTGGCACGGCTCCCCGGCCCGCCCGGTGCCGGGCGCCGCGCCGGCCGGCAGCGACTGGCCACTGCCCACCCGGCACCGCTCCCGGCGCTGGAACCTCGCGTACGGCGCGGCGCTGAACCTGCTCGCCGCGCTGCCGCTGATCGCCGCGCTGCCCGCCCTCGCGCTCGCCTACGCGCTGGTCGACCACGACCGCAAGCTCGGCCTCGCGCTGCACCAACTCCTGCTCACCACACCGCTGCTGGTGGCCCTCGCGATGGCCTGCTACGCGGCGCTGGTGGCGCTGCTGGTGCGGCTCTTCAGCCGGCCGCTCACGCCGGGCCACCACCCGGTGCACAGCCGGGCCGGCCTGTCCGCCTGGGCCGTCACCCGGCTGATGGAGACCGCGCGTGGCTCGCTCTTCCCGCTCTACGCGAGCCTCTTCACGCCGGTCTGGCTGCGGCTGCTCGGCGCGAAGGTCGGCCGGCGGGCGGAGGCCTCCACGGTCGTCGCGCTGCCGAGCATGACGGAGGTCGGCGACGGCGCGTTCCTGGCGGACGACGCGCTGGTCGCGCCGTACGAGGTGCGCGGCGGCTGGCTGCGGATCGGCCGCTCCCGGGTCGGCCGGCGGGCCTTCCTCGGCAACTCCGGCATCGTCGGCCCCGGCCGCGAACTGCCGGACAACGCCCTGGTCGGCGTCCTCGCCGACGCCCCCGCGCACGCCGAGCCCGGCTCGTCCTGGCTGGGCCGTCCCGCGATCGCGCTGCCCCGGGTCGCACAGGACGGCGACCCGAGCCGCACCTACGACCCGCCCCGGCGCCTGGTGCTGGCCCGGGCCGCCGTCGAGCTCTGCCGGTTCCTGCCGGTGGTCTGCGCCGCGCTGCTCGGCGACCTGGTCTTCGGCTCGGTGCAGGCCGTCCTCGACCACGACGGCCTGGCCGCGGCCGTGGCCTTCGGCGGGCCGATCCTGATCGGCGCCGGCATCGCGGCCTGCCTCGTCACGACCCTGGCGAAGTGGCTGCTGGTCGGCCGCTTCCGCGCGGCCGAGCACCCGCTCTGGTCGAGCTTCGTGTGGCGCAACGAGCTGTACGACACGTTCGTCGAGGAGCTCGCGATGCCCTGGCTCGGCCAGACGCTGACCGGCACGCCGTTCCTCAACCTCTGGCTGCGCAGCCTCGGCGTCCGGATCGGGCGCGGTGTCTGGTGCGAGTCCCACTGGCTGCCGGAGACCGACCTGATCCGGCTCGACGACGGCGCCAGCGTCAACCGTGGCACGGTCGTGCAGACCCACCTCTTCCACGACCGCGTGATGCGCCTGGACACCGTCCACATCGGCGCCGGCGCCACCCTCGGCCCGCACTCCATCGCCCTGCCCGGAGCCCTGCTCGGCGCAGGCAGCTCGGTCGGCGCGGCGTCCCTGGTGATGCGCGGCGAGGAACTCCCGCCCGACACCCGCTGGCTCGGCAACCCGGTCGCCGCCTGGCCCGCCTCGGGGTGACGGGGGTCTACGGCACCGGGTTCTCCGGGACGTCCAGCCATGCCGTGTGGCGACCGTCCGCCACGGTCAGCCCGAAGCGCGACAGCTCCGGCCTGCCCTGCTCCGCCCACCACGCAAGCGCTCGCTCGACGGCCTGCCACAGTCGCCGGGGGCCCGCTGCCGCAGCCAAGCGCGGGGGATCTCCCGAACGCCATACGTCGCGATGACGCGCGTCGAAGATCACCGCCAGTCCCGACCGAGGCCCAACTTGGCAATCTGCTGGTCGAGTTCGGCACGGGCCTCGTACAGCTCCGCCAGTGTCGGGGATACGGCGAGCTCCAACTGGGGTGCCACGGGCTGTTCTTGGGCGTCCCGGTCGGGGAACCGGGCACACGGCTCGGCCATACGGTGGTTATTCCTGAGCACCCGCAGATCCGTAAGGGCCGACTGGTCGAAGACCGGCCTTCGCTGCTCCTGCTCAGCGAGCGCGCGTTCCGTCGCATAGAGCTCATCCCGCTTCGCGTCCAGCGCATCGCACACCGCGCAGCGAGCACGGGGGGTCGGCGCCTCGGGCACGGTCTCGTCATAGGTTCTCGCTGCGGGCATGGCTGGCTCCCCATCGCGTAGGCATCTGCTTGGCGAGCTATCAAGCTAGACGAGAAGTATCGTTGCCCCTAGCCGATTTCCTGTTCTCGCAAGAAATCGTCCCGGATGCCGTCCAGCATGGCTCGCATATCGCTGCCGGTGACGGCTTCCCGCTCAAATTCTTCAAATCTTTTCAGATACTGCTCCACGTCTTTTGGCTCACTGACAGTAATTTCGGCATGTGGAATCTCCACGATGACAAGCCGCGCATCAAATGCGACGAATGAGCAGGTAGGAAGCTGCGACTTGGGTCCCGCCTGAGGCGCAATGCCAATGGTGATGTTCGGCAGTCTCGACATGGTGACAATCTTGTCCAGCTGCGCCGCCATCATCGATGGCTGGACCAGTTCCCATCTGAGAACGGACTCGGTGATCAGAAAATAGAACGTCCGCTGCCGGTCATGGAGGACTTCTTGCCGACGCATTCGAGCGCCGATCATCTTCTCCAGTGCTTCGTCTGTCAGCTCAGAATTTTGCTGGACTGCCCGGACGTATTCCGGTGACTGGAGCAACCCGGGAACGCATGACGCCTGGAAGACGCGCAATCGGCGAGTCTGTGCCTCTATTGCCCTGATCTCTTCCTGATGCTTATGCAGTCCGGTGCGGCGGTGGATGCTCCACACTGTGGCCTCGGTGGTCACCACTCGGGCCGCCTCGGTCAGCTGCGCGTTGACATCTGCGGGAACCTCCAGGGCTGTGAGGATGCGCTGCACATCGATGACGCTCGGCGCAAGATGGCCGTTCTCGATCTTGCTCAGCTTGCTTGGAGACATGGCAGCACTTCGGGCAACCGCTTTGGCCTCCTTTCCTCTGGCCTTGCGCAGCTCCCGCAGTTCTTTTCCCAGATCAATGCTGTTCACTCGCCACCGTATCGCTCCTACTATTCGGCAAAAGGGACGGAATGGCTGAGTGCAGCGTCCCGGCACTCCAGTCATTCAGTCGGGCTTGGCTGCGACTCGGCGTCGATGAATGTTCCGCCAGCTCCGTATTGCAACGTCGCGACTATCGTGGACTCATTGAATGCTCAGAAATCTGGAACCCCGGCGAGGGGGTTTGGCCTACCCGTGATGTCGAGGATGAAGAACTCTTCGCTGGCGATAGCGTCCTTCTCGTATGCCCATCCGGGCTCAAATCGGAGATGAGGAGTCAGCGGGCGTGACAGGACATGTGATCGATGCATTTGCATGCCATTTTGGACGCTCTCGCGAACCTTGTCGGCCTGTTCCTGATTTTAGTCGGCTGGCTAGCGCTCGCCAGCGAGGAACGTTCGGATGTTATCAGTGCTCGATGAACCGGTGTAGTCGTCTAGAGTCTCCAGCCTGAACGCTTCTCGCCGGAAGTCCGAGAACAGATTTTCGGACTCTTCGCCCGAGATACCCACTGGAAATCCTCCGAATTAGTGAGGAGGGGATACCGACGGCCGTCTCTCCGGCCGGTAGCTGGATCATCTCCAGCGCTTCCGTGTCGTCCACAACGTAGCCTTGGACGATCAGGTTCCCGTACGGTCCACGCTGTACACCGTCGGACACGTGCCGTTCTCACACTCACCTGCAAGGCGTGTCAGCTTCACCGCTGGTCCCCTCCTGATCGGCTGTGTCCCGTTCGATGCTCCCGAAGCCGTGACAGCGGGGTCAAGGTGCGGCAGTTGAGAGAACAGGAAACCGGCCGCAGCAGTCACCGGCGCGGCCGGGCCGGTGGGCTGGGTGGGGTGTGCCGCGCGGTGGCTGGTGTGGTGGGTGCGGCAGGATGGGGGCATGTCTGTTGTAAAGATCAATGTGCTGACTGTCCCTGCGGAGCAGCGGGAGGTGCTGGAGCAGCGGTTCGCCTCGCGGGCCGGTGCGGTGGAGGGGTCGGACGGGTTCGAGTGGTTCGAGCTGCTGCGGCCGGTGGAGGGGACCGACCAGTACCTCGTGTACACGCGGTGGGCGACCGAGGAGGCGTTCCAGGCGTGGATGTCGGGGCCGATGCAGTCGGCGCACCGGCCGGCTGCGGCTGCCGGGGAGGCGCCGCAGCGGCCGGCGGCTGCCGGGTCGACGTTGTGGTCGTTCGAGGTCGTGCAGTCGACCGGGCCGAAGCAGGGCTGAGTATCCGGTGGCGGAACGGGCCGGGGCGGCGTAAGGACGGCCGGTTCGGCCCGACCCGCTCATCGACGGACACGTATCCGACCGGCCGGCTGGGCGCGTCGTGCGAAGCAATTGGCGCGTGGTCGCTGAGGGTTGACGGTCTGAAGATCGGTACGGCTACCATCGGGACATGGCTGACTACCTCCAGGTGTCCACTGCGACGGCGACTCGTGAGGAGGCCGAGGCGCTGGCGGAATCGGCGGTGCGAGCTCGGCTTGCGGGCAACGCCCAGATCATCGGGCCGGTGGGCTCCGTCTTCTGGCACCTGGGTGAGTTCGGCACAGGGGAGGAGTGGCAGTTGCTTTTCAAGACGACCGCCGAGAGATACCCGCTGCTTGAGGCTCATCTGCTGGAGCAGCACCCCTGGGACAAGCCCGAGATCGTGGCGGTGCCGATCGTGGCCGGCTCACAGGCGTGCCTGAGCTGGCTTCGCGAGGCCGTGACCGCTACGGAGAACGACTGAGTCGGAATCACCCCCGGGCCAGCTCCAAGGCTTCGGCCACTGCGGGATTCTCGGCGTGAGCTTCGAGCCGCCGGATGATGGAGTTGATCCGCTGGCGGGGGCGAACGGATGCCACGCCGGCGGAGAGTTCCAATGCTCGGCTGGTCACCGCAGCGGCCTGCTCGACTTCTCCGGCAGTCAGGTAGGAGTCCGCGAGCCAGGAGAGGTAGAGCGCCTTGTCACGGGCGCAGGTGTCGTCGAAATCGGCCAGGACCTGCTCAAGCACGGGGACCGCGCGCAGCGGCCTGCGGAGCTCGGTCCAGCAGCGGCCGCTCATGATCTGGAGCTCGCTTCGGTCGACCCAGCTGACCCAGTCAGGCTGTGGCGTGCCGTCGGCTTCCGTGAGTGCGCCTTCCGCGATACCCAGGGCGTTCTCTGTCTCGGCTGCATTGCCCGTTACGGCGTGGGCCCACGCGAGGCGTTCATACAGCAGCGCGCGCACCCCGGCCGGGGCTTCACTGCCTGCGGTTCGGCATGATGCGGCAGCCGTTTCCACGGCAGCCCTGCGGTCGCCGCTGATCCGTTGGTAGGCGAGGAAGGCCAGCGCGTTCCCGGCGAGCGAGGAGTCTCCGGATTCGGTGGCGGCCTGGTGGCTGGTCTCGTAGAGCTGCGTGGCCTGCTCGCTGTAACCGGCGTCGAAAGCGGCCCACCCGGCCTGCTGGGCTTGCTCGGACAGCACCGACAGCAGGGCCCGGCCAGTCGATTCCGAGTAACTGGCCGCGCGCAGCAGGTTTTGTGTTGCTTGGTACTCGTCCGAGTAGACGCGGTATGTATCTCCGCCGCCCAGCAGGTCGTCAAGGCGCCGAAGTCGGGCTGTCCGCTCGCGAAGCTGTCGTGGCAGTTCGGATCCGACTCGTCTGCCCCGGGGAAGCGTGGTGATTTCATCGAGGGCGGCAAGTCCCACGCCGACAAGGGAAGTTCGGACGAAGTCTCTGCGCAGCACTGGTCCGTCTCCGTTCGGATCAGGGGCGGTGCGGGTGGGTTCCAGAGAGTATCCGACGGGAAGTGCCGGTGGTGTCTGGCGCGGTGACGTTGATTCCCATGGGCGGGGTGCGAGCCCGAGTAGGTGCCCGGGGACGCGGAGAGCGTCGGCGATCTGGGTGATCTTGTCGTACGTGGTGATGCTGCCGTCGCCCCGCGCGAGCCTTCCCACGCGTTCGGGCTTGATGTCGCAGGCGTCGGCGATCTTCGAGTAGCTGATACCGGCCCACTTGCGTGCCAGTGCGAAGACGGTGCCGAAGTCGTGTGCTGCCAGGGCTGCGCGCATGTCCACGCGCTCCAGCACGTGTGCTGGCAGTGCTGTCAGTGAGCCTTGGCCAGTCATCCGGGACCCCGCGAGCTGGAGTGACGTTCTGTGGCGATCTGCTGACCACGAGTGTACCCACCATGGGTACCCCCTCGCTGGGGAAGAACTTCCGATCCTCGCAGAGGAGCCTTCTCGGTGCAGGCATGGCACGAGCTGATGCCTGGTGGCCTTTGTGGAGGGAGCGGGTATGGCTATCTCCGGGACCGATCTGGCGGGGAGACCGGCCGTGCTGGAACGAGGCGGCGAATTCTGGTTGCCGGGCCATCCCAGTTCGCCGGGTCGGGCCCGACAGCGGCTGTCGCGGCTGCTGTCGGAGGTGGGGGGCGGTGAGCGTTTTGCCGACGCGGGGTCGCTGGTCCTGTCGGAACTGGTGAGCAACGCGGTACGGCACGGATCCCGGCGCGATCAGCAGGTCTTTGTACGCCTGTATGCGAGCGCGCTGCGACTGCGGGTCGAGGTGCACGACGCCAGCAGCGTGCCGCCCGTGATCCAGGAGCTCGATGCCCTCGGTGAGAGTGGTCGGGGGCTGCACCTGGTGATGTCGTTGTCGCAGCAGTGGGGGTGCGGCCCGCGAACGCCCGGTATCGGCAAGATCGTCTGGGCTGTCATTCCACCGGCCCGTGTTGGGTGCTGACGTGACGATGCGTGAGTGGAGCAGCCCGGTGACGGTGGAACTGCCTGGTATCACGAAGCCTGCGTCGTTCGCGCGCCTGCCGGACGCGTTGGCTGCCACGTGGCGGGCCGTTCAGATACTCCCACTGACCGGGATCGAGCGTCGCTGGTTGGAGTGCATGCTGACCGGCCCCGAAACGGCACTCGTCGCGGCAGAGAGCTTTGAGCGGTTCGGGGTCTGGGTGATGCCTTTCAGGGTCGGCGGAGCGTCCAACGAACTACGGATCCATCCGGCCTCAGCGGGTGCGCCGACGGCACCGGGCAAGGAAGAGCAGTTGCCGTACGGCGACCGGGCCACCTTGCCTGACCCGCGCTGAGCTGGGCGCGGTCGGGTGCTACCTGGCGACCGGCCGCGTCCTTGAGCCCGGGCGTCTTGTGGTGAGCGCGTCCGGGCTCACCCCCTGACGACCGGGCCGAAGCAGGGCTGGACTGGGCCTGGGTGGTCGGGGCTCGTTGCCGGGGCGACGTCAGGGCAGGCGGCGGGGCTCGATCCGCTCCTCGATGGCCTTGTCGCCGTCGCGGTGGACCAGGTAGGCGCCCTTGCCGGTGGTCTCGGTGACGGCCTCGACCAGTTCGGTGCCGCGGTAGACCAGGCCGACGCCGTCGTCGGTGCAGTGGGTCTCGGGCAGGGTGCCGTCCGCGACCAGGCGGTGGACGAGCGGGCGGCGGCCCTTGTCGGTGTCGTAGTGCACGCCGTTGCCGTACGGCAGGAAGCCCAGGCCGTTGGTCAGCGGGCGCAGTTCGGGGCCGAAGGAGTCGGTCGTGCCGCCCTGGAACCAGCAGAGCGAGCCGGCGCTGACGCCGCTGAGCACGACGCCGGACTGCCAGGCGCGGCGGAAGACGGTGTCCAGGCCGTGGACGCGCCAGACGGCGAGCAGGTTGGCGGCCGAGCCGCCCATCACCCAGACCACGTCCTGTTCGAGGACGGTGGCCTCGATGTCCTCGTGGTTGGGCATCGGGAAGAGCTGAAGCGTGGTCAGGTCGAAGCCGGCGACCCGGCCGGCCTCGGTCATCCGGTAGCTGAAGTGCTCGGAGTCACCGACGGCCGTGCCGACGAACATCACCTTGGGCCGGCGGCCGTGCGCGCCGGAGAGCTCCACCGCGTGGTGGACGAGGGAGTCGAAGGCCACCATGGTGCGGTGGCCTGGGCGGTGGCCACCGGAGGTGGCGAGGATCGTGGGCTCCGAGGCGGTCATGGTTCGTGATCATAGGGGTTTGTGATTGTGGGAGCAGATGATTTATCTGGCGGTGGGGTGAAGGCGACCGGGGCGTCGAAGGCGGCGCGGCGGGTGGCGCGGCGCAGTGCGCGCAGGGTGGGGGTGCCGACCGTCAGGCACAGCACGGCGGTGAGCGCGGCGCGGGGCAGGTCCCAGCCGAGCGAGGTGGTGAGGCAGTAGACGGCGAACCGGGGCAGGTTGGCGCTCAGCGGGTCGCCGGGGACGAACGCGACCGAGCTGCTCAGTCCGCCGATGTAGGGCCAGCCCTGCAGGTTCATGATCGTGCCGTACAGCACCGCGGCGACCGCTCCGTAGCCCGCCAGCAGGAGGAGTTCGCGGCGGCCGCGCAGCGTGGCCGCGCCGGGCAGCAGGCCGGCGCCGAGGCAGACCCAGCCCATCGCGAGCATCTGGAACGGCAGCCAGGGCCCGACCCCGCCGGTCAGCAGCGCCGAGGCGAACATGGTGACCGCGCCGAGCACGAAGCCGGTGCCCGGGCCGAGCGCCCGGCCGGCCAGCACGATCAGGAAGAACATCGGCTCCAGGCCGGCCGTCCCGGCGCCGAGCGGGCGCAGCGCGGCGCCCGCCGCCGCCAGCACGCCGAGCAGCGCGACCGCCTTCGGGTCCAGGCCGGACTCGGAGAGCTGGGCGACCAGCACGGCGAGCAGCAGCGGCAGCAGCAGGGCGAAGAGCCATGGCGCGTCGGCGGAGTGGCCGACCAGTGCGGAGGACGGCGAGGCGAGCAGCGGCCAGCCGAAGGCGCCCAGGCCGACGATCGAGGTCAGCGCGAGGACGGCGATCGAGCGCGGGCCGAGCGGGACGGGACGAGGGAGGACAGGACGAGCCAGGGCAGGACGAGCCAGGGCAGGACGAGGCAGCACAGCGGTGCGGACAGGGGTGCGGAAGCGGGGGCTCACAGCTCCTCCAGTGCGGCCGCGACCTGGCGCACCGTCAGCCACGGCTGCGGCGCGAGCACCTTCGCCACCTGCGGCGCGTACACCGGCGAGGCGAGCACGACCTCGGCCGACGGCCCGTCGGCGACGATCTCGCCGTCCGCCAGCACCACTGTGCGGTGCGCGAGTTCGGCGGCGAGCTCGACGTCGTGGGTGGCCAGCAGGATCGCCTGGCCGTCGGCCGCCAGCTGGTTGAGGATCTCCACCAGCCGGGCCTTGGCCGCGTAGTCCAGGCCGCGGGTGGGCTCGTCGAGCAGCAGCAGCGCCGGGCGTGCGGTGAGCACGACGGCGAGTGCGAGGGTGAGCCGCTGACCCTCGGAGAGGTCGCGCGGGTGCGTGTCGTCGGCGACGCCGGGCAGCAGGGCGGCCAGCAGCGCGCGGCTGGTGCCGGGGTCGGCGCCGGCGTCCTGGTCGGCGGCGGCGCACTCGGCGGCGACGCTCTCCGCGTAGAGCAGGTCGCGCGGGTCCTGCGGCACCAGGCCGACCTGGCGCACCAGGTCCCTGGGCCGCGCCTTGTGCGGGGTCAGACCGCCGGCCGCGACCGCGCCGCCGCTCGGCGCGTGCAGCCCGGCCAGCGCGCCGAGCAGCGAGGACTTGCCGGCGCCGTTGCGGCCCATCAGCGCGGTGACCTGGCCCGCGTGCAGCGCCAGCGTGACGCCGCGCAGCGCCGGGACCGGACCGCGGTGCAGCGTGAGCCGGGTGGCCGTGGCGACCACCGGGCCGTCGTCCTGCGCGCCGCGCGGCGGTGGGACGTGGTCGGCGAGCCGGGCCCGCAGCGGGGCCGCGCGGCGCCGGGCGTCGCGGACCGAGAGCGGCAACGGCGACCAGCCGGCGGCCCGGCCCAGGCCCACCACCGGCGGGTGGACGGGCGAGTGCGCCAGCACCTCGGCCGGTTCGCCGAGCACGGCCGGCTGCCCGCCGCCGGGCAGTAGCAGCACCCGGTCCGCGTACTGCACCACCCGCTCCAGCCGGTGCTCGGCCATCAGCACGGTGGTGCCGAGGTCGTGCACCAGACGCTGGACGACCGCCAGCACCTCCTCGGCGGCGCCGGGGTCGAGCGCGGAGGTCGGCTCGTCCAGCACCAGCACCTTCGGGTGGACGGTCAGCACCGAGCCGATCGCGACCCGCTGCTGCTGCCCGCCGGAGAGCGTGGCGAGTGGGCGCCCGCGCAGCTCGGCCAGGCCGAGCAGGTCCAGCGTCTCCTCGACCCGGCGCCGCATCACCGCCGGTGCCAGGCCCAGCGACTCCATGCCGTAGGCGAGTTCGTCCTCGACCGTGTCGGTCACGAAGTGCGCGCGCGGGTCCTGGCCCACCGTGCCGACCAGGTCGGCGAGTTCGCGCGGGCGGTGGGTGCGGGTGTCCCGGCCGGCGACCGTCACCCGGCCGCCGAGCACGCCCCCGGTGAAGTGCGGGACCAGGCCGCTGACGGTGCCGAGCAGGGTGGACTTGCCGGAGCCGGACGGGCCGACCAGCAGGCAGAGTTCGCCTTCGGGGACGGTCAGGTCGAGGCCGGTCAGGGCCGGTGTCGCGGCGCCCTGGTAGTGCACCGAGACCTGCTCGAAGGTGATCACGGGCGGTGCGCCTTCCGGGAGTCGAGTGCGCTGGGGCTTGCGGGCCGGGGCCCGGACGAGCCGCCCAGCGGGTCGGGCGCCGCGACGGCGGGCAGCAGCCCGAGCAGGGCGGCGAGTGCCGCGAGCAGCGGCAGTGCGGGCGCGGTCGGTGGCACGACGGACGGCGCGAACGCGCTCGGGTCGCGGCTGCCGAGCCAGCTCACGGCCACCGCGACGGCGATGCCGGAGCCGGCGGTGAGCCACTCGGGCAGCGCCCACGGGTCCGGCCGGTAGCGGGTCCGCACCGCGCGTCGGCTGCCGAGCGCGAGCCCGGTGGCGGTCAGGGCCAGACCGGCGAGCAGCACCGGCAGTGCCCAGGCCGGGCTGCCCGCGCCGAGCAGGCCGAACGCGGCCGCGCACAGGCCCAGCAGGCCGAGCAGCGTGGTCGCGGTGGTGGCCCGGGAGAGCGTGCGCGAGACCGGTGCGGTGCGGCCGAAGCCGCGGGTCTCCATCGCGGCGGCCAGCGCGATCGAGCGCTCCAACGCGCTCTCCAGCACCGGGAGTCCGACGCTCAGCACCGAGCGAACGCCGCGGTCGGGCCGGCCGCGCAGTCGGCGGGCGGCGCGCAGCCGCTGCACGTCGGCGACCAGGTTCGGCGCGAAGGACATCGCCACCACCACGGCCACGCCTGCCTCGTAGAGCGCGCCGGGCAGGATCCGCAGCAGCCGGGCGGGCGAGGCGAGCGCGTTCGCCGCGCCGACGCAGATCAGCAGCGCGGCCAGCCGCAGGCCGTCGTAGAACGTGAAGAGCAGCGCTTCGAGCGTCACCCGGCCGCCGATCCGCACGCCCTGCGCCCAGCTGGGGAGCGGTAGTTGGGGAAGGCTGACGAGCGTGTGGGTGCCGGCGACGGGTGAGCCGAGCAGCACCGTGAAGAGCAGTCGCAGGAGCAGCACGGCCAGGCCGAGGCGCAGGAAGCTGCCGTAGGAGCGGGCCCACGGCGCCTCGGTGCGGCGCGCGGCGACCACGTAGCCGGCCACCGCGATCAGCAGCAGCAGGAGCAGCGGGTTGGTGGTCCGGGTGGCGGCGGTGGCCAGGCCGAGCGCCCAGAGCCACCAGGCGACGGGGTGCAGCGGGCGCCCGACGCGCCGGCGGCGGCCGTCCGGGCGGGAGTCGGCGGCCGGGCGGGAGCCCATGGGCGGGCGGGAGTCGTTGGTTGAGCGGGGGTGTGCGGTCATCGGGCGCTGCCTCGGGAGCGGCGCCGGGCCTGCCAGAACGCCCCCGCGCCGAGCAGTGCGACCAGCGCGGCGCCGCTCGTCAGGCCGAGCGTCGGTCCGGGCGTGCGGTGGACGGCCGCGGTGGCGGTCGAGCCGGTGGCGCCGGACGAGCCGCTGCTGACCACCTCGCCGCAGCCGACGGTGGGGTAGCCGGCGATCGCGCAGAGCACCCCCGCGCTGTCGTAGCGCAGCGGCGGTGCGACGGCGGCCACCAGCTCGGCCGAGCTCGCCGCCACAGGCAGCAGTGCGCAGCCGGAAAGTTCCTTGGGGGGAGCCGTGGTTGACGATGCGTCAGCCTGCGTGCCGAAGTCGATCAGATAGCCGACCCGCTTGTGGCCCGGCTGCGCAGGCGTGTTGGCGCAGAGCGCGGCGAACTCGCCGCTGCCGGTGGGGTGGACGGCCTGCTGTCCGCCGTCCGGGCTGAGCGCGAACCGCCAGCCGTCCACCGAGCCGTCGGCGGGCACGTAGATCGCCGGGCCCTGCTGCTGGTAGGCCCAGCCGGTCGCGGACCAGTGCCAGAACGACCAGTAGCGGTAGGCGGCCGCCTGCGCCGGGGCGGCGGCCAGTGCCGAGCCGAGCAGGGCGGCGAGCAGCACGCCGAGCACGGCGGTCGGCCGGGCGGCAGCCCGCCGGGGGCGGGGACGGCGGCCCCCGGCCGTGCTGCCTGCCCCCGCGCCGCCCGGCGGTGCGGGGTGGATCACTTGCCGCCCTGGTTGCCGCGCTTGCGGTTCATGCTGATGAACAGGCCGCCGCCGATGCCCGCGAGCAGGCCGACGCCGCCCAGCCAGAGCGGGGAGGAGGCGCCGCCGCTCTTCGCCGCGGCGGCCTTCGGCAGCGTGGGTCCGGCGTCGGCCAGCTGCTTGACCAGGTCGGTGCCGCCGAAGGAGTGCGGGTCGCGGCCGGTGGCCTCGGCGGTGAGCAGCAGCGTCGCGGTCGCGGAGGCGTCGGTGCCGGCCGCGCCCTTGGCCCAGGAGCCCGCGTTCGCGGCCAGCCAGTCGACGGCGGGCGCGGCCTGCTGCGGGTGTCCGGCCCGGACCAGGCTGAGCGCCGCCCACGCGGTGGCGCTGTAGTCGGGGGTGGGCGTGGCGCCCGGCATGGCCAGCATCAGGTGCTGCCCGCCCGTCGCGAGCTGCCCGGCGAGGTAGCCGGCCGCCGCCTCGGCGGACTGCCCGGCAGGGATCGCCGATCCGCCGTCGGCGCAGTTCAGCGCCTTGGGCGCGGGCCCGGTCGGGGCGCCGGCGCTGACCGGCAGCGAGCCGCCGGCGACCGCCAGCGTGGCCTGCGCGGTGGCCAGCGGGTTCGCGGCCAGCGGGCCGCTCGCGGGCGGCTGGTAGGCGAAGCCGCCGCGCTGGTCGGCCGCGGTCGTCGCGCAGCCGAGCTGGAGCGCGGTCAGCGCGTCCAGGCCGCTCTTGCCGTTCTTCGCCACGCCGGCCGGGTCGGCCTTCGCGGCGCGCAGTGCGCTGACGGCCAGCCCGGTGGAGTTCGCGTCACCGGGGCTGCCCGGGTTGTAGGACCAGCTGCCGTCCGCGTTCTGCACGGTCTTCAGCCACTGCACGCCCTTGTCGACCGCGTCCTGGTGGCCGCCGACGGCCACCAGGGCCTGGATCGCGGCGGCCGTCGCGTTGCTGTCCTCGCTCGCCGGCACGCAGGCGGCCGCGGTGCTCGCCCGGAACGACGGCCAGCCGCCGTCCGCGCACTGCTGGCCGGTCAGCCACTGGAGCGCCTGGTCGGATGCCTTGACCTTGGCGCCGGCGAGCGCGGTGAGCGCGAGCGACTGGCGCCAGACGCCGTCGTACGTCGGGTCGCTCTTCCCGTACAGCTCGGCCGGCGCCGGGACGGGGGACGGCGACGGCGACGCGGCGTCGGCCAGCGCGGGGCCGGCGGCCAGGCCGCCCAGCAGCACGGCGGTCAGGACGGCGGCGCCGGTACGGGCGGCGGAGAGCATGCGGAGCGGCCTTTCGAAGGGCGACGGGTCTGGCCGCGCCACGCCGCCCGGCACGGGGGCCCAGGCACACGGCACGGAGTCGTCGACTCTAACGGGTGCGGGCCGACCGGGCTGGCGGCGCAGGGGGGTGCTCGGGTGACCGCCGGTGTCCCGGCGACACCCCGCGCCGGGGCGCCGGCAGCCGGTGCGGCGGGGGCGCGAAGGCCGTCGCGGCCCGCCGCGTCGGCAGTCGAACGCAACCGCAAGCGCGCTGGTCGGGCAGCGTGGCGTGAATCACCATCCCTGCTTCCGATGCACAAGCTACGGGCCGGTATCTTCGAGATCTCTCATTGTTCACCTGACGCAATGACGAAAAACTCCACCTCACCGCGCAACGTGATCTACTTGACCGCCGAGGCCGGCCCGGCCCGGCGGAAGTGGGCAGAAGGGGCCGACCATGACGGGGCAGCCACCCTCCACGGCCGACCGACGTCCGCACCGCCCACTGCGGATCGCACTGCTCTCCTACCGCGGTGACCCGTTCTGCGGCGGCCAGGGCGTCTACGTCCGCCACCTCTCCCGCGAGCTGGCCCGGCTCGGCCACCACGTGGACGTGATCGGCTCGCAGCCGTACCCCGTGCTCGACGAGGTGACCGGCCCCGGCTCGGTCCGGCTGGTCGAGCTGCCGAGCCTTGATCTCTACCGCGCCGACGACCCGTTCCGCACCCCGAAGCTGCCCGAGTACCGCGGCCCGGTGGATCTGCTGGAGGTCGCCACCATGTGGACCGGCGGGTTCCCCGAGCCGCTCACCTTCTCGCTGCGGGCCCGGCAGTACCTGGCCGCGCACAAGGGCCGCTACGACGTGGTGCACGACAACCAGACGCTCGGCTACGGCCTGCTCGGCCTGGCCCGGCACGGGTTCCCGCTGGTCACCACGGTGCACCACCCGATCACCGTGGACCGGCAGTTGGAGCTGGACGCCGCGCCGACCCGGTTCAAGCGCCTCTCGCTGCGCCGCTGGTACGCCTTCACCCGGATGCAGCGCCGGGTGGCCGCGCGGCTCGACCACATCATCACGGTCTCCGGCAGCTCCAGCACCGAGATAGCGGAGCAGCTGGGCGCCGACCCGGCCGCGATCTCGGTGGTCCCGATCGGCGCGGACACCCGGCTCTGGTCGCCGTCGGCCGAGGTCGCGGTGGTGCCCGGACGGATCGTCACCACCTCCAGCGCGGACGTGCCGCTCAAGGGCCTGGTCCACCTGGTCGAGGCGCTGGCGAAGCTGCGCACCGAGCGGGAGGCCCACCTCGTCGTGGTCTGCAAGAAGCAGGGTGAGGGCCCGGTCGCCGACGCGGTGCGGCGGTTCGGCCTGGAGCCGCACATCGAGTTCCGCACCGGCCTGACCGACCAGGAGCTGGTGGACCTCTACCGCTCGGCCGAGGTGGCCTGCGTGCCCTCGCTCTACGAGGGCTTCTCGCTGCCCGCCGCCGAGGCGATGGCCACCGGCACGGCGCTGGTCGCCAGCACCGGCGGGGCGATCCCGGAGGTGGCGGGCCCGGACGGCGAGACCTGCCTGGCGGTGCCGCCGGGTGACGCGGGTGCGCTGGCCGCCGCGCTCGGCCGGCTGCTGGACGACCCGGAGCTGCGGGCCCGGCTCGGCGCCGCGGGCCGGGAGCGGGTGCTGGCCGGGTTCACCTGGGAACGCGCCGCCGAGCTGACCGCCGACCGCTACCGCGCGGCCATCGCCACCGGGGTCGGGCAGCGCGCCCGCTCGGGGGCGGGCTGGCGCTACGTCGCCTGAGTGTCCGATCGTCCGACCGCCAGAACGTCCGACCGCCTGACCGTCCGACTGCCAGACCGTCCGATCGTCCGACCGCCTGTCACCTGAAGTTCCGCCACCCTCTTTCACCATGGGAGCCACGCAGTGCTGACCGTCGACTTCTCCCGCTTCCCGCTCGCCCCCGGCGATCGGGTGCTCGACCTGGGGTGCGGCGGGGGCCGGCACGCGTTCGAGTGCTACCGCCGCGGTGCCAACGTGGTCGCCCTGGACCAGAACGGCGAGGAGATCGCCGAGGTCAAGAAGTGGTTCGACGCGATGGCCGCGGCCGGCGAGGCCCCGGCCGGCGCCTCGGCCGTCGCGATGGAGGGCAACGCGCTCGCGCTGCCGTTCGAGGACGACTCCTTCGACAAGATCATCATCTCCGAGGTGATGGAGCACATCCCGGACGACAAGGGCGTGCTGGCCGAGATGTTCCGCGTGCTCAAGCCGGGCGGGCTGCTCGCGGTCACGGTGCCGCGCTGGCTGCCGGAGAAGATCTGCTGGGCGCTCTCCGACGAGTACCACGAGGTCGAGGGCGGCCACATCCGGATCTACCGCGGTGACGAGCTGCTGGACCGACTGCGCGAGGCCGGTCTCAACCCCTACGGCACGCACCACGCGCACGCGCTGCACTCGCCGTACTGGTGGATCAAGTGCGCGGTCGGCGTCAACAACGACAAGGCGCTGCCGGTCAAGGCCTACCACCAGCTGCTGGTCTGGGACATCGTCGGCACCCCGGTGATCAGCAAGATCACCAAGGCCGCCGAGGCCGCGCTCAACCCGGTGATCGGCAAGAGCTTCGTCGCCTACGCCAGCAAGCCGAACCGGGTCGGCGCATGACCATCCCGGCACCCCAGACCCTGCTGCTGCCGGGCGTGCTGGACGCCGAGCAGGCGGCGGCGACCGTGCGCAGCATCCTCGCCGAGCAGCGGCCGGACGGCGCCATACCGTGGTTCACCGGCGGTCACCTCGACCCCTGGGACCACACCGAGGCCGCGATGGCGCTGGACGCGGCCGGCGAGTACGCCGCCGCCGAGCGCGCCTACCGCTGGCTGGCCGAGCAGCAGAACCCGGACGGCTCCTGGTACGCGGGCTACTTCGGCGACGGCGCGAGCGGCGTCAGCAACGCGGCGGTGGAGACGAACTTCTGCGCCTACCTCGCGGTCGGCGTCTGGCACCACCACCTCTCCTGCGGGGACGACGCGTTCCTCGACCTGATGTGGCCGGTGGTGCGCCGGGCCCTCGACTTCACCGTCGGCCTCCAGCTGCCCGGCGGCCCGATCGCCTGGCGCCTCGACGAGGACGGCACGCCGGTGCAGGAGGCGCTGCTCACCGGCTCGGCCAGCATCCTGCACGCGCTGCGCTGCGGGCTCGCCATCGCGGACTACCGCGAGGAGCCGCAGCCCGACTGGGAGCTCGCCACCGGGCGGCTGCAGCACGCGGTGGCCGCGCACCCCGAGCGGTTCCTCGACAAGAACCGCTACTCGATGGACTGGTACTACCCGGTGCTCGGCAGCGCGCTGCGCGGACCGGCCGCCCGGGCCCGGATCGAGGCGGACTGGGACCGCTTCGTGGTGCCCGGACTCGGCGTGCGCTGCGTCAGCGACCGGCCCTGGGTGACCGGCGGCGAGAGCGCCGAGCTCGCCCTCGCGCTCTGGGCGATCGGCGAGTCCGACCGCGCGGTGGAGATCCTGCGCTGGATCCAGCACCTGCGCCACACCGACGGCTCGTACTGGACCGGCTACGTCTTCGAGGACGACGCGATCTGGCCCGAGGAGCGCACCACCTGGACCGCGGGCGCGCTGCTGCTCGCGGTCGCCGCGCTGGGCGGCGACCCGGCCACGGTCGCGGTCTTCGGCGCGGACGGCCTGCCGGAGGGGCTGGCGGCGCAGGGCTGCTGCTGAGGGCCCAAGGCCCATGCGAAGGGCCCGGTGGGGATCACTCCCACCGGGCCCTTCGGGTCAGCTCGGAACGTCAGCCGCGCTGGATGCCGGCGACGTCGTGCAGCACGCCCTGGCTGCCGTCCTGGAGCTGGGCGACCAGAGCGGGACCGCGCTGGTCCACCGCGAGGTACCAGGTGCCGGGCACCAGCTCGCCGACCGGCGGGCCGGCCGAGCCGTCCTTCGGGGCGAGCCGGCGGGGCGCCGGGACGGCGAACCAGAACGGTGCGAACGCCTGCGCAGGCGCCGGTGCCGGCATGGCGGCGGCCGGAGCGGGCGTGGGAGCGGGGGCCGGGGTCGGCACCGGGGCGGGAGCCGGCGCCGGGCTGTCATCGGTGATGGGGGGCAGCAGGGCGGTCGCCTCGGCGGCGCTGTCCTGGTGCACCGGCGGCTGCGCGGCGGCGGGGGCCGGTCGGCCGAAGCCCTGGTCCTGCGGGTGGCCGGCACCCGGCGCCGGCTGCGCACCCGGGCCGAAGCCCGGCACGGACTGGCCGAACGACTGCTGATCCTGGCCGAGCCCGGCACCGGCACCCGCGCCGGTGCCTGCGGGCGGGAAGCCGTAGCCGCCCGGCTGCGGCTGCGGCTGGCCGCCGAACGGGTGCTGCGCCATGCCCGGCTGGCCGACACCCGGCTGGCCCGCACCCGGCTGGCCCATGCTGGGTTGACCGAGACCGGGCTGCTGAGCGAGACCGGGCTGACCCAGGCCGGGCTGCTGGCCCATGCCGGGCTGGCCCATGCCCGGGTAGCCGTAGCCACCCGCCTGCGGCTGGCCGCCGCCGAACGACGGCTGGCCCGGTGCCTGCCCCTGCGTCGCACCCGGGTAGCCGCCGAGCGCGCCGGGGAAGGACTGCTGCTGCGGCTGCACGGGCGCGGCCGGCTTCTTCTCGGTCAGCAGCGGCGCCTGCAGCGCCGGCACCAGCGGGCCGCCGAGCGCGGCGACGGCGAGCACCAGCACCGCGAGCACGCCCAGGTACGCACCCCAGGAGTGGCCCCAGCCGGGGAAGTTCGTCGAGCGGCCGAGCGACCAGACCGCCGTCCAGAGGGCGACCACCGCGAACGAGTTGCCCCACTGGTCCAGCCGCAGGCCCAGGATCTGGCGGTTCTTCGCCTTCTCGCCCTGGAACCGCTGCAGCAGGATCAGCGCGGCGGCCGCGATGCCCAGCAGGTAGACCGACGGCAGGACCGGGAACAGGTCACTGTTCCAGGCGCTGGAGGAGCAGGCCGACTGGCTGCAGTTGACCGACCAGTACGGGAGGAACGATGAGATGAGCAGGAGCACGGCCGCACCTGCAACGGCGGCATCTCCCCTGGTGAGAGCGCGCAGATTCACTAATCGGTCCCCTCGCTGATGTGCTGATGTGTGGTGACGGCGTGACCGGGAGTGATTCTACTGATCCTTCGCACGCCTGGCCGGACCATGAGCCTAGGGGCACACGGTGTGCACCGGTACGGCGGGTTCCGCAAGGGGCCGGTCGGGTGGTCGGGCGGTGACCGGTCGGTGACGGGTCGGTGCCGGGCCGGTGCCGGGCCGGGGGTCCGGTCAGCCGCCGCTGGTCAGGAACGCGGTGAAGCCGTCGGCGATGCCCTGGGCGGCCTTCTGGCGCCACTGCGGATCGGTCATCCGCTGCGCGTCGCCCGCGTTGCGCATGTTCCCGCACTCGATGAAGACCTTCGGCACCGTCGAGAGGTTGAGGCCGCCGAGGTCACTGCGGGTGTCCAGCCCCTGGTTGCCGATGTAGTCGGCGTAGGGCTCGCCGGTGGCCGCCTGGAACTTGTCCCGGATCAGCACCCCGAGCCGCTTGGACGGCCCGGTGATCGCGGTGGTGTCGGCCTTCCCGGCGACCACCAGCGCGGGCAGGATCACGTGGAACCCGCTGTCGCCGGCCCCCGCGCCGTCGCCGTGCACCGAGATCACGGCGTCCGCGTGCGCGGCGTTGCCGAACGCGGCGCGGTCGGTGACGCACGGACCCCACGGCTTGTCGCCGTCCTGGGTGAGCAGCACGGTGGCGCCGAGCGCCTGGAGCAGGTCGCGGATCCGGTGCGAGACGTCGAGCGTGTACGCGGCCTCGGTGTAGCCGGCGTTCGTCTCGGTGCCGGTGGTGTCGCACTCCTTCTCGCCGTTGCCGACGTCCACCTGCTGGTTGATCTCGGTGGGGTGCGAGAAGTTGTTCGGGTTGTGCCCGGGGTCGAGCACCACGGTCTTTCCGGCCAGCGGCTTGCCGGTGGCACTGCCCGAGGGCGACGGCGTGCCGCTACCGCCGGTGGCCGCGGTCGTGGAGGTGGATGTGGAGGTGGACGGGGATGCCGAGGCGGACCCGGTGGCCACCACCCCCGGGAGCGGCAGGCTGGTGTCTCCTGGCGAGGCGGCCGCGGCCGAGCCGGCCGGGGGCGGCGCGGCCGCCGCCGTACGGGCGACGCCGCCGCTCGCACCGCAGCCGAGCAGGCCGGCCAGGCCGAGCGGGGCGCAGAGCAGCAGCCGCAGGTACGGCGAGCGCAGCGGGGTGCGGCGGGGCGTGTGAGTGGTGGTGCGGGCGGTGGTGTGAGCGGTGGTGCGGTTCACGGTCGGTTCAGATCCTGTCCCAGGTGCGGCTGGCCAGGCCGTACGTGCCGGCCATGGCGTTCCACTTCGCCACGAAGTCCTTCTTGGACTGGGTGGCCTGCGGGTTGAGGGCGTCGGCCTTCTGCTTGTCCGCCGTGTTCGGCGCGGTCTGCGAGCCGCCGCAGCCCTGTGCGCTGACAGTACGGGCCCAGGCGGCGTAGGCCCGGTCGATGTCGCCGGACTGCTGCCACGCCGTCTTCAGGGTGGCCGCCGCGTCCGCGCCGCCGGGCAGGTCGGCGAGGTTCAGCTGGGAGAGGTCGCTGAGCAACTGGTCGCGCTGGCTCGCGCCGGAGTCGAAGGTCTGCGCGGCGTTGTCCACATCGGCCTTGGCGGGGCAGCTGTCCACCTGGGCGACCGCGCTGCCGATCGGCGCCTTCGCCTGTTCGCCGCGGGTCAGCAGGGCGTCCAGCGCCGCCGCCTCGGTCTGCGCCTTCGGGTTGGTGCTGGGGCTCGCCGAGGCCGACGGGCTGGCGGCCGCGCTCGGGCTCGCGGCCGCCGGGCTGGTCGGCGCCGCGCCGCCGGTGGTCTGCTGGACGCCGCTGGGCGCCGCCGTACCGGCCGGCGGTGCGGACAGCTTGGCGGGCGGATTCTTGGTGCCGGAGTTCTGCAGGGCGAAGACGGTGCCGCCGCCGATCGCGAAGAGCAGGACCAGGCCGGCGCCGATCAGCAGCCGGGAGCGGCCGCGCGAGCCGCCCTCGTCCGGCTCGTCGTCCTCCTCGAACCGGCCGGGCAGGTCCGCGCCGGCCGGCTGCTGGTAGTCAGACCGCTGGTAGTCCGACTGCTGGTAGTCCGGCGACTGGTAGCCCGGCTGCTGATAGGTGGGCTGCTGGTAGCCGGGCAGTGGCTGGGACGGCTGGTAGCCCGGCTGCGGCGGGCTCGGGTGGCCGTAGCCGGAGCCGCCCGGGGGCGCGATGGGCGGCGGACCGGCGTACGGGGACGCGCCGGGGGCGGCGGGCGGCGGGGTCGGGCGGAAGACGTGCTCGGGGAACCCGCCCGGCGCGACCGGCGGCGCGGCCTGCGGTGCGACGGGCGGTGCGGCCGGTTGCTGCGGGTAGCCGTAGGCGGGGCCGAACGCGCCAGGAGTCGGCCCGCCGGGCGGCGTGTCGGAGGCCGGGGGGTAGCCGTAACCGGGCGGCGCGGGGGCCGGGGGCGGGGCCGTCGGGCGCGGCGGCGCGGTCGGCGGCAGCTCGGTCGGCGGGCCCGCGGGGATCCTCGGAAGCACCTCGGTGCTGTCGATCGAGCTCGGCAGGTACGGTCGCGCGACCAGCGGCGGGCCCTGCTCGTCGGCGGCCGCACCGGTGGTACCACCCGCAGCCGGCGTGCGTGGCGTGGCGGGGTTGCTCTCCGGACCGGGCACCGGCCGGCGGACCCAGCCGCCCGCGCCACCGCGCGCCGAGGGGTCCCAGACCGCCGGTGGCATGTCGCCCTGGTCCGTCATGGTGTGGCCCGCCTTCAGGTCTCGCCGTGCGTACTCGGTCTCGGACGTCGGTGCTGTGACTCCGCGTGCTCGCGACCGTGCCGGGGCGGGTCCTCCGGGATCTTGTCGGGCGGACGGCGAGACGCCGCGCGGGCGCCGCCCGGCCGGAGACCGGGAGAGCGCCCGCCCGTGCGCGGCGCCGGCCGCGGGTGTCGCGGCCTGCAAGATCCGTGGGGCACGCACCGGGTGCCGCAGGTGTCCGAAGTACCGTACCCGCCGGGCAGGCCCGTAGGGGTGGCGGCGCCCGGATTGCGGTGCGTTGTCGGATCTGCGCGGGGCTGCCCGGTCGGAGCGCCGGTCGGCGAGTGGCCGCCTCGCCCGGTGGGTGACCGGTCGGTCAGCTCGCGCGGCGGCGCAGGACGCGCAGCGAGCCGGTGACCGAGATCTCCTCGAAGCCGTCCGCGAGCGCCCGCAGGTACACCCGGTACGGGGCCTGGCCGCCGTCGGCCGGGTCCGGGAAGACGTCGTGCACGACCAGCAGGCCGTCCGCGGCCAGGTGCGGGACCCAGCCGTCGTAGTCGCCGTGCGCGTGCTCCTCGGTGTGCCCGCCGTCGATGAAGACCAGCGCGAGCCGCCCGCCCCAGACCGCCGCGATCTGCGGCGAGCGGCCGACCAGCGCGATCACGTGCTGCTCCAGGCCGGCCCGGTGCAGCGTGCGGCGGAACCGCGGCAGCGTGTCCATCAGGCCGAGCTCGGGGTCGACCAGCGTGCTGTCGTGGTACTCCCAGCCGGGCTGCTGCTCCTCGGAGCCGCGGTGGTGGTCGACGGTCAGCGCGACCGTGCCGGTGCGGCGGGCCGCGTCGGCCAGCAGGATCGCCGAGCGGCCGCAGTAGGTGCCGATCTCCAGCACCGGCAGCCCGGTCCGGGTGGCCGCGTCGACGGCCGCCGCGTAGAGCGCCAAGCCCTCGTCGAGCGGCATGAAGCCGTCGGCCTCGGTGAAGGCCGCGAGCACGTCGGGTGCGGGGACGGTCTGCTCCCGGGTCTCGGTCATCCTGGCTGCTCCCTGCTCGTCCTGCTGGTCGGCTCTGCTGCCCGGACCCTACTCGATCGCCCGCACCGGTTACCCGCCGGTAGGCGGCAGGCATGGCGCGGGCCCGGTGCGCGGTGGCGCACCGGGCCCGAAGACGCAGG
This sequence comes from Kitasatospora sp. NEAU-69, assembly GCF_057158765.1. Classification (NCBI taxonomy): domain Bacteria; kingdom Bacillati; phylum Actinomycetota; class Actinomycetes; order Kitasatosporales; family Streptomycetaceae; genus Kitasatospora; species Kitasatospora sp. NEAU-69. The sequence goes on along the minus strand of NZ_JBWXUE010000011.1, from coordinate 116,512 downwards.
CTCAGGCCCCAGCCGGGTGGGCCGGGCCGAGAGGTCTCAGCGTGCGGCGGCCGCGTCCATCCGGTGGCGGCCGTGCGGGTCGGTCCCGGGGTTGTCGTCGGGAGCGGTCAGGCCGCGGTGACGGCCGTGGGCGGAGTCCTCCGAGGTGGCCTCGTCGGCGCCGCGGTCGATGGTGTCGGTGAGGTGTTCGGACATCAGTTTCGTCTTCTCCGTGCGAGGGTGCAGGTCTGTGGTGCCGCACGGCACCGTCGGCCGGGAGTTCGGAACCGGGGGTTCGGAACGCGGCCGGGCACGGGAAGGCCTCGCCCCGGCGTCCCGCGGCTGTCCGCGGCGCGCCGAGTCGATCTCCCCGTTCGATCCGCCACCCTAACGGGCGGGTGGGACAGTAAGGGTACCGATGCGGTCACAGGCGGGGACGGCCGGACGGCGCTCCGGCCCGTCCGGCGCCGGACTGCGGCATCTCGAACGGCATGGCGGCCTCCCTGGCGGCATCCGGGGCGGCGGCGCGGCAGCGAGCGCGGCGCGGCACGGGCTGTGGGCTGCGGAGCGGGGTGGTCGCGGGGAGCGGACAGGCCGGTGGCCCGGGGCACAGGGCCCCGGGCCACCGGTGGATCGGGCGCGGGCCGCCGCGCAGCGCGGGCGGCCGCAGCCCGGCTCCTACTAGGAGATGGTGAAAACCAGGCAGGTCAGCAGCAGACAGGTGAACTGGCAGCCGTTCCCGCCGTTGAGCTCGACCGACTCGGTCTCCGGCAGCTCCTGCAGCGCGGCCAGGTCGGTCTCGAAGGTGGTCTCCATGGTGGGTCCTCCCCTTGTTGCCGCGCAGCGCCGTTCGCGTCGCGCGGTCCTCGGCGGTGCCACCGCTCCTCGGTGGCACCGACTGCGGCCGGTACGGCCGCAGGTCTGGCTCCCGCCGCCCGCCGCAACGGCGTTGCGGACCGCGGGAAATCTGGTGGGCGAGCCGCTCGGCGGCTCGGTGTCAGCCGGTGCTACCCGGTGCGGCCGGTGCGCAGGAAGCCGGCGAGCAGCTCGTGCAGCACGGCCCCGCCCTCCTCGGCCAGCACCTCGTGCCCGGCGCCGGCCGCCTCCACGTAGCGGAAGTCGCTGCCCTCGGTGCGGCCGATCCTCAGCAGCTCCTGCCGCAGTGCGCGGGACTGGCCGACCGGCACGACCTCGTCCCGGTCGCCGTGCACGAGCAGCAGCGGCGCGGTGAGCCGGCCGGCCAGGTGCAGCACGTCGCGCGGCCCGCGTTCGTCCTCGACCGGCTGCTCGCCGCCGAGCCGGCTGGTGAGCGTGCGGACCGGTGGCGAGGCCTCGGCGAGCAACCGGGCCCCGGACAGGAACGGCGCGACCACGGCGCACCGCGCGACCTGGTCGGCAGCGGCGTGCGCGGCGGTCAGCAGCGCCAGGAACGCGCCGTAGCTGACCCCGAAGAGCGAGGGCGGTTCGAGGCCGAGCGCGGCCCGCCGGCCGGCGATGCCGTCGAGCAGCGTCAGTACGTCCGCCAGGTCCGGGCCGCCCCAGGCACCGCGGATCGCCATCGCGTAGCCGAGGCCGTAGCCCGTGCTGCCGCGCTGGTTGGGCGCGAGGACGGCCAGGCCCTCGGCCGCCATCCGCTGGAGCACCGGATCGAACTCCAGCCGCCAGGCGTCGGCGGGGCCGCCGTGCAGGGCGAGGACCAGCTGCGGGCTGGTCAGCCAGGCCGCGCCGCCGTAGACCACGGCCTCGATCGGCCCGGCCGGGCCGGCCAGCTGCACCGGCTGCGCGGGGTGCCAGCGCGGTCCGTCGGTCGGCCCGGCGCTGCCGTCCAGCCGCCAGCCGGGCGGTGGCCCGGCCGGGACCCGCCGATCGGCCGACGGCGTGCTGACGGACGGCGTGTCGGTGGCCGCCGCCATGCTGTCGGGCGTGGCGGCGTCGAGCGCGGCGGTGTCGAGCAGGACGTCCACCGCCAGCGCGGCCAGTCCCGGCGGGTGGTCGGGCGCGGAGTACGGCATCCGCAGCCCGCTCGCCGACCAGTGGCCGACCGCGCCGAGCCGGCCGGCCGGCACCGGCAGCGGTGTCAGCCGCCCCTCGCTCGGCCGCCACAGGGCGAGCGCCGAGGAGGCGCCGTGGTCGATCTGCACGGCCACCCGCTGCTGTGCGGGATCGCGCTGCTGCCCGGGATCGCTGCCGCCCGTCTCCAGCGCCACCGGCCGCAGGAACCGCCCTGGCACGTGCAGGCAGTCCGGGAACCGCACCGGCGCCGCGCCGCCCAGCACGCCCCAGCCGAGCCGGTCGTCGCCCGGCGCGTCGCTGCGCAGCAGCAGGAACCGGGTGTCCGGGTCGAAGAGCACCAGCCGGTCGTTGCTGCCCTCGGAGATCTCCAGCAGTGGGGTCACGGTGCCGAGCCGCAGGTCCAGTGCGACGCTGCGGACCTTGCCGTCGCGCACCCGGTCCAGCGCGAGCAGCCGTCCGGTCCGGTCCAGCCAGACCCCGCCGCCGTGCAGGCCGGCGAGCTCGGCGACCCGTAACGGCGCCCGGCCGTCGCCGTAGACCAGCCAGGCGGTGGTGCTCGGGAGGGTGTCACTGCCGAGCGCGACGGCGACCGGCGCGTCGGGGGCGAGCCCTTCGGGTGGCACGGGTGTCGGCAGCAGGCGCAGTCCGGACATCCGCAGCGTGGCGACCGGCGTGGCGACCGGCTGCTCCGCTGGGGTCGCCGGGGCTGACGCGAGCAGCACCAGGTCGTGCCGGTCGCCGTCGTGCCGGCAGACCAGCACCCGGCCGTCGGGCAGCGCGACGAGCTGGGAGCGCAGGCTCTCCGAGCGGCCGCCGGCCGGCCGCAGCGCGGTCGGGACCGCCGGCCCCGGGCCGGCCAGCCGCCAGCTCTCGGCGTACCAGCCGCCGTCCGAGCCGGCCGCCAGGCAGGCGGCGTGCGAGCCGTCGGCGGCGAAGGTGAAGCTCAGCCGGCGCAGCGCCGGGGCCGCGGTGCGCAGCACGGTGTCCGTGACGTCGTTCATGCGGTCACCGCCACGGGGGAGACCGGGTCCAGCCAGAGCCGCGGGCCGCCGTGCAGCAGCCGCAGCAGGAATCCGAGCGGTCCGGCGGTGCCAGTGCCGTAGCCGGCCGCGCAGCCGGTGCCGGTCTCGTCCGGCACCACCAGCAGGCCGTCGCGCAGTGCGGCGCGGGCGGTGATCAGGTCGGCCAGCTCCCGGGCGCCACTGCGGAATCGTTCCTGCCCGGTGGCCTCGGCCAGGTCGAGCAGGTACTCGCCGTTGCCCGCCAGCCCGTGGCAGGCGCTGGTGCCGCAGTGCCAGCGGCCGTCCAGCACCGCTCGGCCGGCTGCCTCGGCCAGCTCGCGCACCGCCGGATCGCCGGTGGTCTGCCAGAGCCGCAGCAGGAAGCTGCCCGCGCCGGAGGAGCCGCTGCACCAGTGCGCGAGCCGGACCGCCTCCGGGTCGGCGGCGCTCTGCGGCCACCAGGCCGCGTCGCCGTGTCGGCGCACGGTGGCGGCCAGCGTCGCGGCAGCCCGTTCGGCACCGGCCAGCAGCGCCGGATCGCCGGTCGCGCGGTGGGTGGCGAGCAGGAACGCGCCGACCCCGGCCACGCCGTGGCCGAAGCCGAGGTGGGTGATGCCGGCCAGCTCGGAGTCGAAGCCCTTCGGCACCGGCCAGACCGTGCCGTACGGCTCCTCCTCGGCGGCGGCCAGCAGCGCGTGGGCGCCCTCCAGCGCCGCGGCGTGCTCGCCGAGCCGCAGGCGCAGGAAGCCGGCGCCGGCCGCGCCGTGGCAGATGTCGGGGTTGGGCCAGCGCACCGGGATCCGGGTCGCGAGCCGGCGGGCCCGTTCGGCGAGCGCCTGGTCGCCGAGCACCTCGGCGGCGTCCAGCAGCGCCCAGACCGGGCCGGAGCGGCCGAAGTGCAGGCCGGGCAGGACGACGGGCTCGGCGGCGCAGCGCCGTTCGATCCACTCGGCCGCCTGCCGGGCGGTGGTCGCGATCCGCTCGTGCAGCTCGTGGTTCATGGTGGGGACGGCGAGCGCGCGGGCCAGCACCGCCAGCACACCGGCCGCGCCGTGCTGCACGTTGCACGGGTCGCTCAGCTGTGCGGCGGGGACGACCGGCCAGAGCCGGTCCCGCCGTTGCGGGGTCGCGGTGGCGACCAGGTGGCGCAGCCCGTCGGTCAGTACCCGCTCCAGCGGCTGCGGCAGCACCACGACCGCGGCGCCCGTCGCAGCGCCGGCCGATGCGCCGGTCGGTGACCAGTCGGTGCCGAGGGCCTCCCTGGCCTGCGCCAGGGTCCAGCGATCGGTGGGGAGTTCGGCGCGCAGCCCGAGCACCGCCGGGGCCAGCCGGCGGGCCGTCAGCCCCTCGCGGGCGGCCAGCGCCAGCCAGCGGCCGAGCCGCGCGGGCACCGGGCGGGCCCGTGGCAGGTCCTCCGGCAGCAGCGGGTCGTGTCCGGTGGAGAGGAGGAAGAAGAGGCCGCCGAGCGCGAACAGGTCGGCCGCCGGCTCGGCGCGCAGGCTGACCCGCAGCGCCGAGATCTCCTGCGGGCCGGGTGTCTGCTCCGGCGCCCGGTAGCCGGGGGTGCCGGCCGCACCGGCCACCGCACCGGCCCGGCAGGCGAGTTCGAGATCGATCAGGCGCAGCGAGCCGTCGGGGCGGACCATCACGTTGCCGGGCGACAGGTCGCGCAGCACCAGGCCGGCGCCGTGCACCTGCTCCAGCAGCTCGATCAGGCCCAGCGCGATCGGCCGGGCCTGCGCCCAGGGCACGTCCGGCGCGCCGTCGCCGGAGAGCCGGGCGTGCACCCAACTGCCCAGCGGCTGGCCGGGGATCCGCTCCTGGACCAGCAGCACCGAGTCCTGCTGCTCGACCAGGTCGAGCGGTCGGGCGGTCAGGCCGAGCGGTGCCAGCTCGGCCAGCATCATGGCCTCGTGCCGCAGCGCGGCACGGGCGTCGGTGCCGGCCCGGTCCACCTCGATGTGCGCGCGGGCCTGCTTGACCACGACGGACTCGCCGGTGTGGGTGTCGGTGCCGAGGAAGACGCCGCCCTTGGTGCCGTGCCGGACGGCCGCGGTGAGCGCGTACCGGCCGGCGATCAGCACGCCGCCGGCCGCGCGCCGGCCGCCGCCGGGCCGTGGCGCCGCGCCCGGTGCCGACCCCCTCCCCTCGACGGGGTCGGCCACCCACGGCGGACGGCGGTAGCTCGCCGCCCGCACGTCCTCGACCGCCTCGCCGGCCGGGCCGTGCAGCATCGAGCGGTAGCTGCCGTCGTTGCCCAGCTCGGCGCGGCCGGTGAGGACGCCGTAGCGGTAGTGCACCAGGCTGCCGGGCGCGAACGGCCGGTCGGAGAGCACCACCGGCCCGGGCATGCCCTCGGTGGCCCGGTGCAGCTCGTCCAGCAGGCGCAGGAACTGCGCGTCGTCCAGCGGATAGACGGTGATGAACTTGCCGGCCGAACCGCGTTCGCTGTTGCGCGAGTTCAGCTGGTGCAGCCGGTCCCGGTCGGCCGCGAACTTGAAGACGCAGCGGTCCGCCGCGAGCACCCCGGCCACAGCCGAGAGCACCTCGACGGCCACCGTGCCGGCCGCGCTGACGTGGATCTTCCAGCCCTGCCGCGGCAGGAGGCCCGGATCGGCGAGCACCTCGGGCGGCCGGACCGTGCACCAGAAGCTGTCGAAGGCGGCCGCCCAGTCGCCCCCGGCACCCCCACCCGGTGCCCCGGTGCCGGTCACGGCCGCCCGTGCCACCTCCACCAGCGTGTCGTCCGCAGGTGCCCCGGATCGCCACGTGTCCGGCACCGGCACCGGTATCGGTGCCGGCACCGTTGGTTCGGCCGAACGCAGCGGTGTGTCCGCCCCCATACCCGCTTCACACCCCTTCGGATTCGGCCGTGACGGCCCCGGTGTCCGCAGAGCCGATCGGCCCTCGGAGATGGCGCAGTGAGATGGCGCAGTCGCCCGGCTCGGTCCGCTCCCGAAACCCGCCGCCGCCTGCGGCGGAGCGTGGACTGCGGGCCTGGTATCGACCCCCCGGCCGAGGCAACTCGCTTCTGCACCACAGAAGTTACTTTCGCCGCCCGGGTCGCTCAACGGCTACGGGGTCACTTCACTCTTAAGGGTGATCCGGAGTCGCTTTCGCCCCCGCGCACCCGCCCTGGTGTGACCGGGGTGCGCTGGGCGGGCCGCGCATCGCGGGCCCGCCGGTCCGCCCGGCCGGCTTCCGTGCGCCGGTGCACGCCGGTTGACGCGCGGCGCCGCATGCCCATGTCCTGGTGCGCAGGCCACACTTTCGGTTCGCAGCCCGGCCCGGCCCCGCCCGGGCCTGCTCCGGGCCCCGGCCGCGGTGGGGCGCGCGGGCCCGCGGCCCCGGCCACCGGCCGTCAAGCGGTAGTCTCAACGGGTGCCGAAACTGTCCGACGTCATCAGCCTGCTCGAGGAGCGCTACCCGCCGAGGTGGGCGGAGTCCTGGGATGCCGTCGGCCTGGTCTGCGGCGACCCCGCCGACGAGGTGCGCCGGGTGCTGTTCGCCGTCGACCCCGTGCAGACGGTGGTCGAAGAGGCCGTCGAGTGGGGCGCCGACCTGATCGTCACGCACCACCCGCTCTACCTGCGCGGCACCACCAGCGTGGCCGCGACCGGGTTCAAGGGCCGGGTGGTGCACTCGCTGATCCGTGCCGGGATCGCGCTGCACGTCGCGCACACCAATGCCGACCACGCCGCCCCCGGCGTCTCCGACGCACTGGCCGAGGCGGTCGGCCTGACGGTCACCGGCCCGCTGGTGCCGGACCCGACCGACCCCGAGGGCCGTCGCGGCACCGGCCGGATCGGCGAGCTGCCCGAGCCGCTGCCGCTGTCCGCCTTCGCCGCCCAGGTCGCCGCGGGGCTGCCCGCGACCGCGACCGGCGTGCGGGTCTCCGGCGACCCGGACCGGCCGATCCACCGGGTCGCGGTCTGCGGCGGCTCCGGCGACAGCTTCTTCGAGGCCGTCCGGCAGTCCGGCGTGGACGCCTACCTCACCGCCGACCTGCGGCACCACCCGGCGTCGGAGGCCACCGAGGCGGCCCCGGTCGCCCTGGTGGACGCCGCGCACTGGGCCACCGAGTGGCCCTGGCTCACCCTCGCCGCCCGCGAGCTGACGGCGGCCGCCGCCGAGCGCGGTCTGGCACTGGAGACCCGGGTCTCCAGCCGGGTCACCGACCCGTGGACCGCGCACGCGCCGATGCCCTACGCCCCGGCCACCACCACCTCCGCGGCAGCCGCTGCCGCCCCGGCGACCACCGCCGGCTGACTCTTCCGATTCCCGCTCGACCTCGTCACCACAGGAGCCCCCCGCTTGAACGCCGCGCCCGCCGACCAGATCCGCCTCCTCGACCTCCAGGCCATCGACTCCAAGCTCGACCAGCTGGCCCACCGGCGCCGCACCCTGCCCGAGCACGCCGAGATCGACAAGGCCAACGCCGACCACGCCGCGCTGAAGGACCTGGTGATCGCCGCCCAGGCCCAGCACGGTGACACCACCCGCGAGCTGACCAAGGCCGAGGGCGACGTCGAGCAGGTCCGCAGCCGGGCCGCCCGCAACCAGCAGCGGATGGACTCCGGCGCCGTCGGCTCCGCCAAGGACCTGGAGAACCTCCAGCACGAGATCGGCTCGCTGGCCAAGCGCCAGTCCGACCTGGAGGACGTCGTGCTGGAGGTGATGGAGCGCCTGGAGGCCGCGCAGACCCGGGTCACCGAGCTGACCGCCCGCCTGGAGCACTCCTCCGTGGTGCTCGCCGAGGCCACCGGCCGCCGCGACGCCGCCTTCGCCGAGATCGACGCCGAGGCCGCCAAGGTCACCCGGGACCGCGAGACGGTGGCCCAGGTGATCCCCGCCGACCTGCTGAAGCTCTACACCCGGCTGCGCGAGCAGCAGGGCGGCGTCGGCGCGGCCCGGCTCTTCCAGCGCCGCTGCGAGGGCTGCCGGGTCGAGTTCGCGGTCTCCGACCTGAACGCGATCAAGGCCGAGCCGAAGGACGCCGTGGTCCGCTGCGACAACTGCGGCCGGATCCTGGTCCGCACCGCGGACTCGGGCATCTGAGTCCGATGGCGGCTCGCAGGTTCATCGTCGAGGCGGACGGCGGGTCCCGGGGCAACCCGGGGCCGGCCGGTTACGGCGCCGTGGTGCGCGACGGCGACACCGGGCAGATCATCGCCGAGGCGGCCGAGTACATCGGCCGGGCGACCAACAACGTCGCCGAGTACAAGGGCCTGATCGCCGGTCTGCGGGCCGCCCACGCGCTCGACCCGGCGGCCACCGTGGACGTCCGGATGGACTCCAAGCTGGTGGTCGAGCAGATGTCCGGGCGCTGGAAGATCAAGCACCCCGACATGCAGCCGCTGGCCGCCGAGGCCCGCACCGTCTTCCCGCGCGGGCAGGTCGACTACTCCTGGATCCCGCGCGAGCGGAACAAGGACGCCGACCGGCTCGCCAACGAGGCGATGGACGCGGGCAAGGCCGGCCGCCAGTGGGAGCCCAGAGCCCGGTCCGTTGCTCCGGTTCCTGCCGCCCCCGTGGTCTCCGTCTCGCTCCCGGCCGAGGAGCCGCTGCCCGAGCCGGCCGCCCCCAAGGCCGGCTGGGCGGCCGCCGCCGACCTGGGCCCCGCCACCACCTTCGTCCTGCTCCGGCACGGCGAGACGGCGCTCACCCCGCAGAAGCGGTTCTCCGGCAGCACCGGCAGCGACCCCGAGCTCTCCGAGCGCGGGCTGTGGCAGGCCCAGCGGGCCGCCGAGGCGCTGGCCGAGCGCGGCACCGTCCAGGCCGTGGTCAGCTCACCGATGCTGCGCACCCGGCAGACCGCCGAGGCGGTCGCGATCCGGCTCGGCCTCGAGGTGCGGATCGAGGAGGGCCTGCGCGAGCTGGACTTCGGCGCCTGGGAGGGTCTGACCTTCGCCGAGGCGCAGGAGCAGTACCCGGACGACGTGACCGCCTGGCTCGCCTCGACGAAGGCGAAGCCGACCGGCAGCACCGAGAGCTTCGCCACGCTGACCCAGCGGGTCGGGGTGGCCCGGGACAAGATCCTCGCCCGCTACGCCGGCAAGACCGTCCTGGTGGTCTCGCACGTCAGCCCGATCAAGACGCTGGCCCGCCTCGCGCTCGGCGCGCCGCCGGACTCGGTGTACCGGATGGAGCTGTCGGCCGCCTCGATCTGCGCCGTGCAGTACTACAGCGACGGCAACGCCTCGCTGCGGCTGCTCAACGACACCAGCCACCTGCGCTGAGCGTGTTCGTGACGGGGCGCCGCCCCGTCACGATCCGCTCAGTGGATCTCCGTCACGACCACGTCCAGCTGCCACGGCTTGCGGGCCGTCCCCTGGGCGGCGACCTCCACCGTGTAGCCGAAGCCGCGCAGCACGTCCAGCAGCTCGCCCGGCGTGGCCGGCTCGGCGCCGGAGTTCAGCAGGTCGCGGACCAGCCGGCCCTTGGTGGCCTTGTTGAAGTGGCTGACCACGGAGCGCTTGCCGTCCTTCTCCTGGAGCACCCGGACCGTCGCGGTGCGGGCGACCAGCTCGCCGGCCGGCTTCCAGGAGGCCGCGTACGCCGCGCTGCGCAGGTCCAGCACCAGCCCGTCCGCCTCGGCCGGCAGCACGTCCGCCGTCTCGCGCCGCCAGTACGCCCCGAGCGCTCCCAGCGGCGGCAGTTTCACGCCGCCCGAGCAGCGGTAGGGCGGGATCCGGTCGCCGATCCGCACCGCGCCCCAGAGGCCGGAGAAGACCAGCAGCGAGCGTTCGGCGCGGGCGTAGGCCGCCTCGTCCAGCTTGCCGAGCCCGAGCGCGTCGAACAGCACGCCGGTGTACAGCTCGCCGGCCGGCAGCGCGCCGGCCGTGCGCAGCGCCGCGTTGCGCGCGATCTCGCCGCGCAGGCCCTGGCTCAGCCCGAGCACGGTTGCGGCCGTGTCCTGGTCGCCGTGGCAGAGCTCGACCAGGGCGTCCAGCACCCGGGTCCGCGCCGCGGTCAGGCCGGGCAGCGAGAGGGCCGCGAGGTCCAGCGGCGCACCCTCCGGCGCGGTGGCCTTGCCCTCGGACGGCGGCAGCAGGACCAGGAACGGCATGTGCGGGTTCTCCTCGGTGGAGCGGGGGCGGTATCCAACAGTTTGTAGCAAGCCACCCGCCGCAGCCAAGCCGTCCCGGAGCAGTTCAGCCGTCCCGGAGCAGTTCGCCTGCCGACCTCACGCTCTGGTCTCACGCGTTGATCGGCTTTTCCCGGATTCATCCCACCAATGTCACAATGGCCGGGTGGCCGAAGCGACCGATGAACTCACCCGCGCCAGGCGGCTCCTGGTCCTCGCGATCTGCTGCCTGAGCCTGCTGATCGTGGGGCTCGACAACACGATCGTGAACGTCGCGCTGCCCAGCATCCAGCGGGACCTGCACGCACCCGCCTCCGGCCTCCAGTGGATCATCGACGCCTACACGCTCGTGCTGGCCTCGCTGCTGATCCTCTCCGGCTCGGTCGCCGACCGGATCGGCCGCCGCCGGATCTTCCAGCTCGGCCTGCTGCTCTTCGTCCTCGGCTCGCTGCTGTGCAGCTTCGCGCCCAGCCTCGGCTGGCTGATCGCGTTCCGCGCGCTGCAGGCGATCGGCGGCTCGATGCTCAACCCGGTCGCGATGTCGATCATCACCAACGTCTTCACCGACCCGCGCGAGCGGGCCCAGGCGATCGGCGTCTGGGGCGGGGTGGTCGGCATCAGCATGGCGCTCGGCCCGCTGCTCGGCGGGTTCCTGGTGGACGGCGCCGGCTGGCCGTCGATCTTCCTGATCAACGTGCCGATCGGCCTGATCGCGATCGTGCTGGCCGCCCGCTACGTCCCCGAGTCGCGGGCGCCGCGACCGCGCCGGCTGGACCCGGTCGGCCAGCTGCTCGCGATCGTCGCGCTCGGCGCGGGCACCGCCGCGATCATCGAGGGCCCGCGGCACGGCTGGACCTCGCCGGTCATCCTCGGGCTCTGCGTGCTCGCGCTGCTCGCCCTCATCGCGTTCCCGCTCTGGGAGCGCAGCCGCGCCGAACCGCTGATCGACCTGCGGTTCTTCCGCAGCGTGCCGTTCACCGGGGCCACCGTCACGGCGGTGTGCGCGTTCGCCTCGCTCGGTGGGTTCCTCTTCTGCAACACGCTGTACCTCCAGGAGGTCCGCCACTACAGCCCGGTCGAGGCCGGCCTGTGGACGCTGCCGATGGCGGCGCTCACGCTGGTCTGCGCCCCGCTCTCCGGCCGGATCGTCGGCGCCCGCGGCCCGCGCCTGCCGCTGGTCGTCTCCGGCGCCGCCCTGGCCGCCAGCGGACTGCTGCTCACCCGGCTGACCGCCGACTCCCCGGCGGCCCTGCTACTCGCCGCGTACGCGCTGTTCGGCCTCGGCTTCGGCCTGGTCAACGCCCCGATCACGAACGCCGCGGTCTCCGGCATGCCGCGCGCCCAGGCGGGCGTGGCCGCCGCCGTCGCCTCGACCAGCCGCCAGGTCGGCCAGTCGCTCGGCGTCGCGGTGATCGGCACCGTGGTGACCTCCGCCGTCGTCGGCCCGGTCGCCACCGGCTTCGCCCCGGCCAGCCACGCCGGCTGGTGGATCCTCACCGGCCTCGGCGCGACCGTCCTGCTGCTCGGCCTGGCCACCACCACCGCCCGGGCCCGCGCCAGCGCCGACCGTGTCGCCGCACTGCTCGACCCCGCCGCCGCGCCCCCGGCCCGGCCCACCGTCCGGCCGACCCCCTCCGACCGGCTAGGATGACCGGTACGGCGGACGAGCCGGCCGGGCGGCCGCGTCGGGTCCATCAGGACCCGCCGAGGAACGTCCGGGCTCCACAGAGCAGGGTGGTGGGTAACGCCCACCCGGGGTGACCCGCGGGACAGTGCCACAGAAAACAGACCGCCTGCCTCGGCAGGTAAGGGTGAAACGGTGGTGTAAGAGACCACCAGCGACCGAGGTGACTCGGCCGGCTCGGTAAACCCCACTCGGAGCAAGGTCAGGATCGGTGCCCTCGGGCACCGTGCGCGGATGTTCGAGGGCTGCTCGCCCGAGTCCGCGGGTAGACCGCACGAGGCTGTCGGCAACGGCAGCCCTAGATGGATGGCCGCCTCCCCTGGCCGCGCAAGCGACCTGGGAGACAGAACCCGGCGTACAGGCCGACTCGTCCGCCGCCTGCACGGATCTGGTAGATCTTTCCGCCGTGCGTACCCGATATCGATATCTGACAGTAGTCCTCGCCGCCCCGCTGCTCGTGACCGTAGCGGCCTGCGGTACCAGTTACAGCCCCGCGCCCGACGGCACGCCGGTGCCCGACCTGATCGGTCGGCAGCTGGACCTGGCGAAGGCCGCCGCGGGCAAGGCCGGGTTTCCGAAAGTCGGCTCCATCGACGTGGGCGGCACGACGCATGTCCGCGCGGTGATCGAGGAGAAGCACTGGATCGTCTGCGCCGAGCTGCCGGCGGCGGGGACGAAGGCCTCCGGTGCGACGACGATCACGCTGGACGTGGTCAAGAACGGCGAGGAGTGCCCCGCGCACTGAGCGAGCGGTCGGCGGGCGCGGCGAAACCCAGGGCCGGTTTTCTCGTCTTCGGCGCGGGCGTGCCGAGCAGGCGCAGTGCGGTCGCCTCGGCCTGGCGGAGCAGGGCGGGGGTGGCCCTTTCAGTCTCGGTCGTCACGGTGTGGTCGCCGCGGCTGGCGGTGATGCGCATGGCTGCTCCTGGGGAACGCAGCGGGGCCCGGCCGAGGACGGCCGGGCCCCGCTGGGGAGTTGACGCACGGGTGGTGCTGTCGGGAGCGTGACACAGCCCGCCGCTCGGGTGCAAGCGGTGCGGACGGTACGGGCCGTACGCCCGAACGGGTCCGCTCCGGGGGCGGGCGCGCGGCTGACGGGGTGTCATGGATGCATGGCGCACCGACAGCACTGGTTGATCCGATTCACCGACGAGCTGATGACCCTCACGGAAGACCTGAGCCAGGAGCAGGCCGCCGACTTCGTCCGGCGCGTCTACGCCGCCGGCCACGAGGCCGGCGTGGCGGAGACGGCGGAGGAGCACCGGCGCGAGGGGGAGTAAAGCGGACATTGCCCTAGTGCGCGATCCCGTCGATCAGCTCCCGGGCGCCCTGGCGCAGCAGGGCGACCGCGACCGAGGTGCCGAGGGTGGCCGGGTCGAGCGGGCCGGCCCACTCGTGGGCGTCCAGCACGGTCTTGCCGTCCGGTGAGAAGACCCGGCCGCGCAGCGAGAGCCGGCCGTCCCGCTCGGCGCGCGCGTAGCCCGCGATCGGGCTGTTGCAGTGGCCCTGGAGGACGTGCAGGAACATCCGCTCGGCGGTGGTCTCGCGCCAGGCGTCGGTGTCGTTCAGCGCGCTGACCGCCTCGATGGTGGCCGTGTCGTGCTCGCGGCACTGGAGTGCCAGCACCCCGGCGCCGATCGGCGGGCACATCACCGCCACGCTCAGGATCTCGCTGATCCGGGCCTGCTCGCCGATCCGCTCCAGGCCGGAGGCGGCCAGCAGCAGCGCGTCGGCCTCGCCGGCGGCGAGCTTCTCCAGCCGCCGGTTCGCGTTGCCGCGCATCGGCACGCACTCCAGCTGCGGGTGGGTGACGGCCAGCTGCGCGACCCGGCGCACCGAGGAGGTGCCGATCCGGGTGCCGGCCGGCAGCTCGTCGAGGGTCAGGCCGCCGGGGTGCACCAGCGCGTCGCGCACGTCGTCGCGGCGCAGGAACGCGGCGAAGACGGTGCCGGCCGGCAGCGGGCGGTCGGCGGGCACGTCCTTGACGCAGTGGACGGCCAGGTCGGCCTCGCCGGCCAGCAGCGCCGCGTCCACCTCCTTGGTGAACGCGCCCTTGCCACCGAGCTCGGAGAGCGCGCCGGGCCATCGGTCGCCGGAGGTGGTGACCGGAACCACCTCGGTCCGGATCCCCGGGTGCAGCGTGGTGAGTTCGGCCTGGACCCGGGCCACCTGGGCCAGTGCCATGGGCGAGGAACGCGAGACGATCCTGATCAGCTCTGCGGACGGCATGACACCACGATAGGGCGTCCGCCATCCGGGAGAAGCGGAACGGCCGCTCGGGGCGGCCTGTGGCGTTCGAGCGCGCTCGCGGTAGCGTGCACCTTTCGTACGGCATTCGTTTCGTCCAGCAATCGCACCGCGCTCATGCGCTCATGAAGCGGCCGCGGACCGTCAAGGGGGCACAGCGGCATGGCTGAGACACGGGAGAACGCGATCCCGGTCCAACGCACTCCTGCCTGGGGTCGGGTGGCCCGGGTCGGCAACTCCGAGCGGGTGCTGCGGGTCGGGCCGCACATTGGTCTCGCCGTGATATTCCTGGCCGCGTTCAGCGTGCTCGCGCTGGTCCGCTACGAGCGCTTCGGCTCGCCCTCCTGGGACCTGGGCATCTTCACCGAGGTGGTCCGGGGCTACGCGCACCTGAGCGCGCCGATCGTCTCGATAAAGGGGCCCGGCTTCAACGCCCTCGGTGACCACTGGTCGCCGATCCTCGCGCTGCTCGCGCCGTTCTTCCGGCTGTTCCCCTCGGCCGCCACCCTGCTGGTCGCCCAGGCCGCGCTGTTCGCCTGGTCGGTCGGCGTGGTCTCGGACACCGCCGCGCGGGTGCTCAAGAAGCTCGACCACGGCCTGCTGATCGGCACCGCGTACGGCCTCTCCTGGGGCCTGCAGCGCGCGATCGACGCGGAGTTCCACGAGATCGCGTTCGCCGTCCCGCTGCTCGCCGTGGTCTGCCGCCAGCTGCTGCTCGGCCGCTGGGAGCGGGCCGCCTGGTGGGCGCTGCCGCTGGTGCTGGTCAAGGAGGACATGGGCCTGACCGTGGCGGCGGTCGGCGTGCTGCTCGCGCTCTCGGGGCGGCGCTGGTACACCGGCGCGGTGCTGGCGGTCTTCGGCGTGGTGTTCACGGCGCTGACGATCGGGGTGCTGATCCCGCACTTCAACCCGCAGCACCACTTCGACTACTGGACCAAGCTGCCCGGCGGCAGCCACCCGCACCTGTGGCAGGTGGTCAGCGGGCCGTTCACCCGCCTGACGGTCTGGAAGACGACCGGCTGGCTGTTCGGCATCGTCGGGTTCATCGCGCTGCGCTCACCGCTGGTGGTGCTCGCGCTGCCGACCCTGGCCTGGCGCTTCGGCAGCTCCAACTCGATGTTCTGGGGCCCGGACTGGCACTACAACGCGACGCTGATGCCGATCCTCTTCCTGGCCCTGGTGGACGCCGTGCGCCGGATCCGGGAGTCCGAGCACCGCTGGGCGGTGAGCTTCAAGGGCTTCGCCGAGGGCATGATCCCGGCCGCGCCGGCGATCGCGGCGGCCTGCCTGGTCAGCCTGCCGGTCGGCCTCGGCGCCCTCGGCGACCCGTCCGCCTGGAGCGGCGGCCGGCACGCGCAGGCGCTGCGGGCGGCGATCGCCCAGGTGCCGCCGAACGTCACGATCGAGGCCTCGATGGCGCCGCTGGCCCAGCTGGCGGCGAAGGACGACGCGTTCTGGCTCGGCGGCAGCAAGCCGACCCCGCCGGAGTACCTGATGGTCGATCTGGCCGGCTGGACGGGCGGGCCGACCGACCTGCCCGGCTACGCCACCGCGCTGCACCCGGGCACGTCCTACACGGTCGTCTTCAACCAGGAGCAGGTGGTGGTCCTGCACCGCCAGTAGGCGGGACGGGACGGGTCTGGACGGGACGGCCGAGGGCGGGCGCCGCGCGACAACGCGCGGCGCCCGCCCTCAGGTGTTCTCCGCCGCCAGCCGTTCCAGCGCCTTGACCGCCCGCTCGGCCTCGCCGACCGGGACGAAGAGGTGGTCGTGGTGGAAGCCGGCCACCACGTTGCAGCTGATGCCGTGCTTCGTGAGCCGCGCGGCGACCGCTGCCGTGAGACCGACGGCGGCCAGCGCGGAGTGGATCCGCAGCGTGATCCAGGCGGCCACGTAGTCGTACTGCAGGCCGAGCGAGTCGGCCTCCTCCTGGTCCAGCACCGCGGTCAGGCCCTCCGGCTCGGCGACCGTGGCCACCGGGCGCAGCCCCGTCGGGACCCGCCCCGGGAACGTGCAGTACACGTACCGGCCCGGGTTGAGCACGGGACGCATGTCGGCGAGCAGCTTCTGGAGATCGGTTTCACCGGGCATGCCCGCCACCGTAGCGGCCCGCCCCGCCCTGACCTGCGCCGACACGGGCGTGTTCGGGGCCGACCCGAGCGGGGCGTTCTGGCATGGTGTCAGGGCCGCTGCTGGAAGACGACCTCCGGATCGGCCGGTGACGGGCCGTCGAGCAGTGGCTGCGGGATCCCCTTGAGCTGCTCGTCGAAGAAGGCCCCGACGTAGCTGCGGGTGAGCTGCTCGGCCCGCACCGACGGGATCGAGCCGTCCACGCCGGTGATGCCCGCCTCGTCGGCGAGCACCGGCACGTCGGTGAAGCTGACGTGGTCGGACCCGGTGACGGTCAGCCAGCGCTTCCAGCCGTCGAGGTTCGGCCAGTCGTCCGCCCAGCTCGACTCGTCGCCGCCGACGGCGTGGTTCACCGGGTTGCCGAGCAACAGCACCGGCCGGCCGCCGAGACCGCCGGCCGGCACCGGGACGAAGAGCCTGCCGTCCAGATCGGCGCCGGCCCGCACCCGCTGGTCGGCCGCCATGGTCGGGACGACGGCGGCGCCGCCGAGCGAGTGGCCGGCCATGCCGATCCGCTTGCGGTCGATCAACTGCGCGTACTGCCAGGCTGGATGGCGGTCAGTCAGCTGGTCCAGCACGAACGAGACGTCCTCGGCCCGGCTCTGCTCGACCTTGTCGGGCGCCGGGCCGTTCGGGCCGCAGGTGGTGCAGCCGAGTGTCTGCCCGTCGGGGAAGCTCGTCCCGGAGTCCTCGTAGGTGTGGTTGACGAGCGCGACGACGTAGCCGCGGCTGGCCAGGTCCACCGCGAGGCCGGTGAGCGTCTGGCGCGGCAGTTCGAAGCCGGGGGAGAGCACCACCAGCGGGTACCTGCCGTGCTCGGGCCGGGCGTCGGTGGCCGCGTAGGTACGGGCGTCGGCGAGCGTCTGCGCCGGGAAGGCGTTGCCGAGGCCCTCCATGTCCAGGAAGGCCGTGGCCTCGCCGGTGGTCATGTAGGGAGCCGGCCGGCCGGTGCCGGACCGGGCGGGGTAGTACATCGACACCATCAGCTGCCGTGGTCCCGCGCTCGGCACCCACGGGTCCGGGCGGTCCTGGTCGACCAGGTGCAGCGTGTTGACCCCGACCGGGTACGGCCCGGTCGGGCGGGGCAGCGCCAGCTGGACGCCCTGCCCGGCGGGCGCGGGCGCGGTGGCGGCGGTGGTGGCGGGGGTGGGGACCTGCGGCGAGGCGGCTAACGCCGTACCTGCTCCGACGATCGGCAGCGGCAGGACGAGCGCGAGGGCGACGGCTACGGCGGTGCGACGGATGCGAGTCATGCCACCGACGTTAGGAACCGACCGCCGCACCCGGCGTCGTCACAGCGGCGGACCCGGCCCCGGGCCGAACCCCGAGCGCGACCCTGACCGACCACCCAGACACCGGCGAACCAGACCACGGGTGTCCTCTGACATCGAACCTTGATCGCTTGCCACCGAAGCGGAAGGCGGTCGGCGGCGGGTGTTGAGCGGTGCGGTGGCTGGGGGTGCGGCGGCTGCGTGCCCGGGTGAGCTGATCAGTACCGGCGCAGTAGTGGCCACAGGGCCGCCCACGGGCGGTCCGGTCCCGCGCAGAGCGCGACGGCCGCGTGCTGCTCCATGTTCGCCGTGCCGTGTCCGTTGTCGACGCGCGCGACCGTGCGGCAGGCGGTGAAGTGGTCCTCCAGGTCGGTGTAGCCCGCCGGGTGGACGAGCAGCACCGGCCCCGTGGCGGTCGCCGGTGGCGGGCCCCAGGCGTACAGGCCCATGTGGCCGGAGTACGGGGATGGCAGGCCGAGGGCGGGCCCGTACTGCGCGAGGGCTCCGGCCTCGCCGTAGTTCGCGGTCAGCAGCACGGCGGTGGCCCGCTGCTCGGTGGGGATGGCCGCCCAGCCGGTGGCGGTGGCGTGTGCGAGCTCCGGCCAGCCGACCTCCTCGCCGATGTCGGGGTCGACCTTCATCGGCACGGCCAGTGCCGAGGCCGGCAGCACCGGCAGGGCGGCCAGCGCGCTGGTGAGCAGGGTCGCGAGCAGCCCGGCGGCCAGCTTGGCGCGGTGGTCGCGGGCCCAGTGGGCGTACGGTTCGCAGCCGGCCGCAGTGAGCGCGTACAGCAGCGGACTCGGGTAGTAGGCCTTGCCGCCGCCCGCCATCACCAGCAGGCAGAGCACCACCCAGGCCACCGCGACCGGTCGGGCCCAGCGCAGCTCCGGCCGGCGCAGCAGCCGGCTCAGCCCGGTCAGCCACAGGGGCGCCAGCAGCGGGGAGAGCTGGAGTGCCTGCATCGGGACGACCAGCAGCCGCCCGCCCGCTCCGCCGGCGGCGCTGATCCCGTGGGCGACCGTCAGCTCGGGCCAGCCGTGCGTGGCCTGCCACCCGAGGACGGGCAGCGCGAACGGGAGCGCGGCAAGCAGCGCGAACAGCGGTCCGAGCAGGGTGCGGGGTCGGGGCACGAGAAGGCCGCGCGGCCTGGCCGTCAGAGCGCCCGCCGCCAGCGCCGCGAGCAGCCCGAGCACCAGCAGCTTGTTCAGCAGCGCGATCCCGGCCGCCACACCGAGCAGCGGCCACCAGCGGAGTTCGCCGGTGCGCGACAGGCGGAGCGTCAACAGAATGACCGTCAGCCAGGCGGTCAGGTCGAAGGTCGCGGTGGAGAGCAGGTGGCCGTTGCCCAGCACGTATCCCGAGCAAGCCGCGGCTCCTGCCGCGAGTACCTGCCCGGCCCGTCCGGCGCCCAGCTCACGGGCGATCAGCGCGGTGAGCGTGATCGAGGCCGCGGCGAGCAGCGCGGGCAGGATCCGTACCCCGGTCGGGGTGGCGCCGAACAGCTCCGCCCCGAGCCGGGCCAGCAGCGGGGTGAGCGGCGGCTGGTCCGGATAGCCCCAGGCGAGGTGGCGACCGGCGAGCAGGAAGTACAGCTCGTCGCGGTGAAAGCCGTAGCGGCCCGACAGTGCGATCAGCAACGCCGCGGCAGCGGCCGCGATCCCCCCGACCGGCCCGGCTGCGAACGCCCCCAGGCGCGGCTGTGCATCCCCCCGAGTGCGCATGCCCGCATTCTTACTCTCCGGCACCGGGCCCGAGAAGAGCCTGGAGGAAGGTCATCGGATCAGCGGCCCGCCCGACGCGCTGTATCGGTAAACCGTTGACGAGCGATAGTTAGCGATATATCGTCGAAGCATCGAGACAGTACGACAACCGCTCGCGAACCGATCGTGAGCCTGTCTCGAACAGAGAGTGGAGGTGCGCATCATGCGTACGGAAAAGTCATATGGCCGTCATGACCGCGGCCGTCGGCGTGGGCCGGGCGGATTCCCCGGTGGCGAGTTCCCGGTGGGCGAGTTCAACGAGGGCCGTCCCGCGTTCGGGCCGGGCGGGGGGCCGGGCGGGCCGTTCGGGGGTGGGCCGTTCGGCGGGCTCGGGCCGTTCCGGGGGCCGTTCGGCGGGCACGGTGGCCGGGGGCGCGGCCGTGGCCACGGTGGCCGGGCCCGGCGCGGGGACGTCCGTGCCTCGCTGCTGGCGCTGCTCAGGGAGCGGCCGATGCACGGCTACGAGATGATCACCGAGATCGGTGAGCGGACCTCGGGTGCCTGGCGTCCCAGCCCGGGCTCGGTCTACCCGACCCTCCAGCTGCTGGAGGAGGAGGGTCTGATCGAGGCTCAGGAGACGGGCGGCAAGCGGCTGTTCACGCTCACCGCGAGCGGGCGCAGCGAGGCCGAGGCCGGACAGGCGGAGCCCTGGCGGGAGGCCGGTCAGGGGGTGGACTGGGAGGCGGTCCAGGAGGTCGGTCAGGCGCTGGCCTCGGTGGACCACGCGGTGCGCCAGGTGATGGCGACCGGTACCGAGGAGCAGCGGACCAAGGGCCTGGCGGTCCTCACCGAGGCGAAGAAGAAGCTGTACCTGATCCTCGCCGAAGAGGCGTGAGCGGCTGGGAGTCGGACAGGCGGGGGGAGGGGGCTACGCCTCGGGCTGCCGGTCCTCGGTGGGCTGCTGGTACTCGTACCGCCAGCGCATCCGCCCCTTGGCGTCGTACTCCTTGGCCCGGACGTACACCAGCGTCCGGGCCGGCTCGTCCCCGTACGCGGGGACCGGCACGCGGTAGGTCTTCGGCACGGCGTTGAACAGGCTCACCATGATCGGCATCATCCGGCCGTCCAGCGGCCCGCCGACGAACGGTGTGTCTGCGCTGCGCATCAGCTGCTGCTCCTCATCCGCCCAGCTTCGCACCTCGCGCGCTCCGGCCCAAACGCCATCACGGCATCCCGGCCTTACGGCGTCCCGGCCGAACCCCCGCCGAACCCCCCGGTCCGGAAGAGCCCGCTGCTCCCTTATCCTGCTCTGTACGCCCTAGCGCGGCAGAGCGAGCCGGGAGAGTCGCGGACCCGGACTCCGTACCGCGGACCAGCGGCGTCGGCCACCCGTTACTCCGGGACCGGCCACCCGGCGAACGACCAGGCGCCCCGGGAAGCAGCGGGCGGTGCCCGGCGTTGCGTCGGTTGTTACGTCGAACGCTGTGACAACCAGCCACAGCAGGTGCGGAAGGGGCCCGATGGAAGCCAGCAGCAGCAGGTGGACGGCGTGGTGGCAGCGGTTGGGTGGTCAGCGCACCGGCGATGCGCCGGGCGGCGCGAGCTCCCCCGCGGTCCGGCTCGACCTGCTGCTCGCCGCCGTCCGGGCGGGCTTCCCACTCGCCCCGGCCGCGCACCCGGCGGGCCATCGCTGTTCCTGTGACCGGGTCGGCTGTCCGGCGCCCGCGCAGCACCCGGTCTCCTTCGCCTGGCAGTCCCAGGCCACCATCGACGCCGAGCAGCTCGCCCGCTGGCTCGCCCGGGACCCGCAGGCGAACTTCATCACGGCGACCGGCCGGGCCCACGACGTCCTGGACGTGCCCGCCGAGGCCGGCCGGCTGGCGCTCGCGCGGCTGACCGAGCAGGGGGTGGAAGGCCCGGTCGCCGCCGTCGGCGAGGAGCGCTACCTCTTCTTCACCACCTCCCGCGGCACGCCCGAGGACGAGGACGAGTGGTGGTCCAGCGCGCTGGACACCGACCCGGACACCATGTCCGAGCACCCGGGCCTGCGCTGGCACTGCCGCGGCTCGTACACGCTGCTGCCGCCCGCCGCGCTGCCGGACGGCTCCGAGGTGCGCTGGCTGCGCGGGCCCGAGCAGCCGCTGCCGGACCCGCTGCGGGTGCTGGACGTGCTCACCGACGCCTGCACCGAGGTCGGTGCGGTCGCCGAGGAGCAGTGGCTGATCGGCTGATCGGCATGGCACGGCCCGGTCGGCTGGGCCGACCGGGCCGTCGTGCCATGCCGCAGCGGCTTACGGCAGCGTGAGGATCTCCGCGCCGTCCGCCGTGACCAGCAGCGTGTGCTCGAACTGCGCGGTGCGCTTGCGGTCCTTCGTGACGACCGTCCAGCCGTCCGCCCAGATCTCGTAGTCGTAGGTGCCCAGCGTCAGCATCGGCTCGATGGTGAAGGTCATGCCGGGCTTGATCACCTCGGTGGCCCGCTCACTGTCGTAGTGCGGAATGATCAGGCCGGAGTGGAACGAGGTGTTGATCCCGTGCCCGGTGAAGTCGCGCACGACGCCGTAGTCGAAGCGCTTGGCGTAGGACTCGATCACCCGGCCGATCACGTTCACCTGGCGGCCCGGCTTGACCGCCTTGATCGCCCGGTTGAGTGACTCCCGGGTCCGCTCGACCAGCAGCCGGGACTCCTCGTCCACGTCGCCGCACAGGTACGTCGCGTTCAGGTCGCCGTGCACGCCGTGGATGAACGCGGTCGCGTCGATGTTGACGATGTCGCCGTCCTGCAGCACCGTCGAGTCCGGGATGCCGTGGCAGATCACCTCGTTGATCGAGGTGCAGATCGACTTCGGGAAGCCCCGGTAGCCGAGGTCGGACGGGTAGGCGCCGTGGTCGCACATGTACTCGTGCGCGACCGCGTCCAGCGCGTCGGTCGTCACGCCCGGTGCGATCAGCTTCGCGGCGGCCTCCATCGCCTGGGCGGCGATCCGGCCGGCGATCCGCATCTTCTCGACGGTCTCCGCGCTTTGCACCTCGGGCCCGGTGTACGGCGTCGGGGCCGGCTTGCCGACGTACTCCGGCCGCGCGATGTGCGCCGGGACCTTGCGGACGGGGGACTGGGTGCCGGGTACCAGGTGAGCCATGGCCGCGATTCTATCGCCCGGCCCCGGGCTCCCGGTTGTGTGTACGAAGGTGCGACCGGGAAAGATCAGCACCGGGACGAACCGCCGGTCGCGGCGGTCGCGGCGGTTGCAGCAGGAGGACGTCATGGCGCTGTTCAAGAAGAACACGCTCGGCAAGCCGGGCGAGTGGTACTACTGCCTCAAGCACGGCAAGGTGGAGGAGGGCCCCGAGTGCCCGGCGAAGGACCGGCTCGGCCCGTACGCCACCCGCGAGGAGGCCGGCCGCGCCCTGGAGACGGCCCGCGAGCGCAACGACGAGTGGCAGAACGACCCGCGCTGGCACGACCGTCCGGCCGGGGACGATGACGGCCCGGCCGCCGGATAGCCGGTGCAGGATGGCACGGCGGCACGGCGGCACGGCGGTCTGACGCGCTGTCACCAGCGCTGTACCGGCTCCGCCGTGAGCTGCCGGAGCAGCCGGCTCCAGCGTGACTCGCCGCACCGCGAGCGGGCCCGCCGTTGCTCCGCGGCCGCCGCGCTGACCAGGTGCTGGACCAGCTCGAAGCCCGGCTCGCCGGGGCCGGGCTCGGCGCCCGCCGCGAGATCCACGGTGAGGCTCTCGTGCGCCAGCTCGGCCAGCTCCCGGTCGCCGGTCGCCAGCGTGAGCAGCGTGGCACCGGCGCGCCGGGCACCGCGCAGCCGCTCCAGCAGCTCCGGCTCGACCGCCACCGGCGTGACCACCAGGACGGTCTCGCCCCGGCCGACGGCAGTCAGTCGTTGCATGTCCTGATCGGGGCGGGCCGGTACGCCGGGCACCGGCTGATGCCGGATCAGCGCGGGGGAGAGCTGCGGCAGCCGCGACCAGCGGGCCTCCTCGTCCAGGTGCGCGGCCAGGTGCCACGGCTCGTAGCCAGCCGAACCGACCAGCAGCAGGCCGCGCGCCGAGCGACGGGTGACGGCGCCGCGCAGCGCGCCGGCGAACGCCCGGGTGGCGTCGAGCAGTCCGGCGCCGGCCGGGACGCCCGAGGCGCTCGAACCGGCCAGCGCCTCGCGCAGTGCGGAAACTCTCATCGCGTCCATGCGGCCCAGGATGGAGCCGGGCACCGGGGTTTGGCAGGATCTCGGGCATGACTTCCCTCGAATCAGCGACCACACCGGCAGTGCAGACCCTGCCCGACGTCTCCCAGCTGGTGGTCGGCGTGCTCGGCGGCACCGGCGACCAGGGCCGCGGCCTCGCCTACCGGCTGGCCAAGGCCGGGCAGCAGGTGATCATCGGCTCGCGCAACGCCGAGCGGGCGGCCGCGACCGCCGCCGAACTCGGACTCGGCGTGCGCGGCGCCGACAACGCCGAAACCGCCCGGGAGAGTGACATCGTGATCGTCGCGGTGCCCTGGGACGGCCACGGCGAGACGCTCACCGCGCTGCGCGAGGAGCTGGTCGGCAAGATCGTCGTGGACTGCGTCAACCCGCTGGGCTTCGACAAGCAGGGCGCGTACGCGCTGAAGCCGGCCGAGGGCAGCGCCGCTCAGCAGGCCGCCGCGCTGCTGCCGGACTCCCGGGTCACCGCGGCCTTCCACCACCTGTCCGCCGTGCTGCTGCAGGACCCGGCGATCGAGAGCATCGACACCGACGTGATGGTGCTCGGCGACGAGCGCGCCGCCGCCGAAACGGTGCAGGCGCTGGCCGAGCGGATCCCGGGGATGCGCGGCATCTTCGCGGGCCGGCTGCGCAACGCGCACCAGGTCGAGTCGCTGGTCGCCAACCTGATCTCGGTCAACCGCCGGTACAAGGCGCACGCCGGCCTGCGGATCACCGACGTGTGACGGCCGGCCCGGCGGGCCCGCCCGCAGCGTGACGCACCATTGCACAACGTGACGGCCGATGGCGCCGCGTGACGACACGCAAGGCCCGGGTCCACCCGACTGCGGGGGGACCCGGGCCTTCGGCGAGAATGGGGGCCGATTCACCCGTCCCGACCCCTGGAGCCGGCCACCATGCCCCGCAACGCCCTGTACGCCTCGATCGTCTTCGTCCTCGCGGTCTGCGCCGCGGTGGTCTCCTTCGTCGAGGGCAACTGGCTCGGGGTGATCTGGGTGCTGATGGCCGGCGTGTCCAGCAACATCGCCTGGTACTACCTGCGCAAGGAGCGGCTGGCCCAGGCCGCCGAGAACGGCTGACCCGAGCCGGCGGCCCAGCGGCGGCTCAGTGGTCCCAGAAGCGGAACAGGTACTGCCCGAGCGCCGAGTAGCCGTCCTGGACCCCGAAGCCGTTCATGATCGAGTGCACCAGGTCGAAGAAGTACTGGTTGACCTGGGACTGCCAGAAGATCACGAAGACGGCGAGCATCCCGTACGGCCGGAACGGCTCCACCGCGCGCCGGGTCTTCAGCGACAGCCAGGGCTCGATGATCCCGTAGCCGTCCAGCCCGGGGATCGGGAGCAGGTTGAGCAGCGCGGCGCTCACCTGGAGCAGGCCCAGGAAGGCCAGCGCGGCCGGGAACGTGCTCACCTCGAACGATCCGATCTGGGTGGTGCCCGGCAGGTTGTCCAGCCAGCCCGCACCGACCGGGATCAGCAGCACCGCCGCGAAGAGCAGGTTGACCAGCGGTCCGGCGGCCGAGATCAGGCTGTGCTTCAGCCGGCCCTGGATCCGGTGCCGCTCGATGAAGACCGCGCCGCCGGGCAGGCCGATGCCGCCGAGCACCACGAAGATCACCGGCAGGACGAAGCTGAAGAGCGCGTTCGTGTACTTGAACGGGTTGAGCGTCAGGTAGCCCTTGCCGCCGACCGTGATGTCGCCGCCGTGCAGCGCGGTGCGGGCGTGCGCGTACTCGTGCAGGCAGAGCGAGACCATCCAGCCCGCGACCACGAAGAGGAAGACGCCGAAACCGGACGTCCCGTAACCGGTCCACACCGCCCATCCCGAGGTGCCCAGTATCGCCAGCAGCACCCAGAACACCGGGCTGATCCGGCGCTCCTCGCTGTTCGGGCGGCGCGTGTCGGCAAAGCTCATTGCGGCGGGTCTCCGATGGACGGGGGATGGACGGGGGAGCGCTGGGGTCCGATCATGCCGGGCGGGATGCGCCGCGGACAAGCGACGCCGGGTGAACGTCCACGGCCGGCGGCTCGTTCCGCGGCCCGGCCGGCGGCTCGTCCGGCGGCCCGTCCCGCACCGGCCGGGGCGCGCGCTCGGGGCCGCCCGGCGCAGGCCGCAGAATGGTCGGGTGCACTATGGCATCCTCGGCACCACCACGGTCCATCACAACGACGGCACCCCCGTGCCACTCGGCGGTGCCAGACTGCGCGCGCTGCTCGCGGCACTGGTGCTGCGGCAGGGCCGCCCGGTGCCGCCCGAGCTGCTGGTGGACGAGGTCTGGGACGCGGAGACGCCGCAGGACTCCAGCGCCGCGCTGCAGACACTGGTCGGACGGCTGCGGCGCACCATCGGCCGGGACGAGGTCGGCTCGGGGCCCGGTGGCTACTGGCTGACCGGCAGCGACACCGACCTGGGCCGGTTCCAGCAGCTGGCCGAGCGCGGCCGCGCGGCCCTCGCGGCTGGCGACGCGCGGACGGCCGCCGACGAGCTGCACGCGGCGCTCGCGCTCTGGCGCGGCCCTGCGCTGGCCGACCTGCCCGACCGGGCGGGCAGCGCGGTGCGGCTGGAGGCGCAGCGGGCCGAGGTGCGGCTGCAGCGGATCGCCGCCGACCTGGAGCTCGGCCGGGCCGCCGAACTGCTGGCCGAGCTCGCCGGGCTCTGCGCCGACCACCCGCTGGACGAGCCGCTGCACGTGCTGCGCCTGCGCGCGCTGCACCGGGCCGGGCGCACCGCCGAGGCGCTGGAGCGCTACGAGGAGCTGCGCCGCACGCTCGCCGACCGGCTCGGCGCCGACCCGGGCGCGGAGCTGCGCGCACTGCACGGCGAACTGCTCGCGGCCGCCGACGGCCCGGCACTGGCCGCCTTGCCTGCCCCCGCGCCCGTGCCCACCGCCGCCGTCGCTCTCACCCCCGCGCCCGTCGCGCCCAGCGCCGCCGACCCTGCCCCGCGCGGCAACCTGCGCCCCCGGCTGACCAGCTTCGTCGGCCGCGAACAGGACCTCGACACGCTCGCCGGCCTGCTCGGCACCGCCCGCCTGGTCACGCTGATCGGCCCCGGCGGCTCCGGCAAGACCCGCCTCTCGGTCGAGGCGGGCCGCTCCGCGCAGGCCGCCACGGCCTGGCCGGACGGCGTCTGGCAGGCCGAGCTCGCGCCGCTGGACAGCCCGTCCGCCGTCCCCGGCGCGGTGCTCTCGGCGCTCGGCCTGCGCGGCACCAAGCTGCTCCACACGATGTCCGAAGCCACCCGGGTGGACGATCCGACCCGGCGGATCGTCGAGCACTGCGGCCGCTCCCGGATGCTGCTGGTGCTGGACAACTGCGAGCACCTGATCACCGCCGCAGCCGAGCTGGCCGACCAGCTGCTCGCCGAGTGCCCGGGGCTGACCGTGCTGGCGACCAGTCGCGAGCCGCTCGGCGTGCCCGGCGAGGTGCTGCTGCCGGTCGAGCCGCTGCCCGACCCGATAGCCGTCCGGCTGCTCGCCGAGCGCGGCGCGGCGGCCCGGCCCGGCTTCGACCCGGAGCAGGACCCGGCGGCCTGCGCCGAGGTCTGCCGGCGGCTGGACGGCCTGCCGCTGGCGATCGAACTGGCCGCCGCCCGGCTGCGCAGCATGACGCCCCGGCAGCTCGCCGACCGGCTGGACAGCCGCTTCGCGCTGCTCACCGGCGGCAGCCGGACGCTGCTGCCCCGGCAGCAGACGCTGCGCGCGGTGGTCGACTGGAGCTGGGAGCTGCTGGGCCAGCGCGAGCGGGCGGTGCTGCGCCGGCTCTCCGCGTTCGCCGGCGGCTGCACCCTGGAGGACGCCGAACGGGTCTGCGCCGACGGCGAGTCGGTCCGCCCGGAGCAGGTCGCCGAGCTGCTCTTCTCGCTGGTCGACAAGTCGCTCGTGGTGGCCGGCCTCAACCGGCAGGGCCCGCCGCGCTACTGGCTGCTGGAGACGATCCACGAGTACGCCGCCGAGCGGCTCGCCGAGGCCGGTGAGCCGCAGGTGCTGGACCGTCACCTGGCGTGCTTCCGCGACCTGGTGCAGCAGGTAGACCGGCATCTGGAGGGGCCCGAGCAGGTCGAGTGGCTCGGCGTGCTGGAGCACGAGCAGGACAACATCCGGGCCGCCACGCGCCGGGCGCTGGACGCCGGTGCCGAGCAGGAGGCGCTGCTGCTGGTGCTCGGCATGCACTGGTTCTGGCTGCTGCGCGACTACCGCGCCGAGGCCCGGCAGTGGATCGGGGAGGTCTGCGCGCTGGCCGGTGACCCGTTCGCCCCCGGTGCCCCGCCGCCCGAGCCGCTCGAACTCGGCCCGCTGCAGCACCCGTTGCCGTGGCCGCCGGCGATGCTCGCGGAGGCCCGTCGGCATGCCTGGATCTACCAGCTGGTCTCCACCTTCGAGGGCACCATGGACGTGATCGGCGACCCCGAGCTGCTGGCTCGGGCCCCGCGGATCCTCGCCGCGTACACCCCCGACCTGCCGCAGGCGTACTCCTACCCGCCGCTGCTGCGGATCTTCGCGAGCTTCCTGACCGGTGAGGCGGACGCGCTGCTCGGCCTGCTGGACCAGGCGGTGGACGGCTGCCGGCGGTTCGGCAGGCAGAGCGAGCTGGCCTGGTCGCTGCAACTGCGGGCCAAGATGCTGAACGACCGGTACGACAGCCTGGAGCAGGCCCGTCGCGACGGCGACGAGGCGATGGCCATATACGAGCGCCTCGGCCACATCTGGGGCATGTCCGAAGCGCTCGCGGCGCAGGCGGAGACGGCCGGCAACTCCGGCGACGCGGCGGCCGCGGTCGCCGCGTACCGCAGGGCGATCGAGCTCGCGCTGGAACTCGGTGCCCCGCAGGAGATCCCGATGCTCCAGGTGCGGCTCGGCGAGGCGCTGATGGAGAGCGACGAGGCGGAGGGTGAGCGGCTGGTCCGGCAGGGCCTCGAACTCGCCGGGGAGAGCGGCCAGCACGCCGAGGGGACGGTGATGTTCGGTCACATGCTGCTGAGCGGTCTGCACGTCCAGCGCGGCGAGTACGACGCGGCGCGCCAGGAGCTGGTGCTGCTGCGGATCGCGCAGGCGAAGCTCGGCACGGTCGTGCCGGGGATCTTCGACGGCATGGTCCAGTACTCGGAGGGCCTGGTGCTGGCCCACTGCGGGGAGCTGGACGAGGCGATGGTGCTGCTGCGGGCCGGCCTGCGCTCGCTCGGCCAGACCCCGCCGGCGGCCGTGGTCTTCGCCCAGCACGTCAGGCTGCTGATGCTCCCGGTCGCGGTCGGCATCCTGGTGCTGCGCGCCGAGCACGACCGGGACATCGAGCTCGCACGTGGCTGCGCCCGGCTGTTCGGCTCGTACGGCGGGCGGTTGGGCCTGCGGGGCTCGTTCCTGGAGCGCTGGCAGCGGGCCAGGCGGGAGGAGACGATGGTCGAGCTGCTCGGCCGGGCCGAGTTCGAGCTGCTCTGCGACGAGGGCCGCGGTCTCCCGGTGGAGGAGACCACGGCCCTGCTGGAACATCTCGCGGCGATGAACTGACGCACCGTCGCGTCCCGTTCGATCAGGCCTTCTTGCGGAACTTGGCGACCGCGAGCGGCGCCGTCACCGCCGTCAGGCCGATCGACCAGATCAGCACCGTGGTCACCGAGTGGGTCAGCGGCCCGCCGTTGATCAGGCTGCGGCAGGCGTCGGCCAGGCTGGAGAGCGGGTTGTACTTGGTGAAGGCGCGCAGCCAGCCCGGCATGGTCCCGGTCGGCGCGAAGATCGAGCTGCCGAACTGCAGCGGCATCAGCACCAGCATGGTCACGCCCTGGACGGCCTGGGCACTGCGCATCATCAGGCCCAGCAGCATCGACACCCACACCAGCGACATGCCGAAGAGCAGGGAGAGCCCGACCGCACCGAGCACGCCCAGCGGCCCGGTCTTCAGCTGCAGTCCGAGGATCAGCGCGAAGGTGATCAGCACGGTGAAGGAGACCAGCGAGCGGAACGCCTCGGCCATCAGCTTGCCGATCAGCACCGAGGAGCGGCCGATCGGCAGCGTCCGGAACCGGTCCATCACACCGGTCTTGAAGTCGGTGTTCAGCCCGGTGCCGACCGCCATCGCGAGGTTCATGCCGGTGGTGCCGAGCAGACCGGGGATCAGGTACTGCTTGTAGGTCTGCTGGTTGCCGGAGACGGCGCCGCCGAAGACGTAGACGAAGAGCAGCGTGAAGATGATCGGCATCAGGACGGCGTCGAACATCGACTCCGGGTCGGCCTTGATCCGCATCAGGTTGCGTCGGGTCAGTGCGCCGATGTGGCGCAGGTGGCCGCGCAGGCTGATCCGGCGGTCCTCGGCGAGGCGGGTGGCGGCGGCGGTGGCGGCCGGTGCCGGGGCGGCAGGGGGTGCGGGGGCGGTCAGGGTGCTCATCGCTGGGTCTCCTCGGCGGTCGCGGTCGCGGTCGCGGGCTCGGTGCTGGTGGTGTCGGCGGTGCCGGGCTTGCCGGTGATGGCGAGGAAGACCTCGTCCAGGCTGGGCAACTTGGTGTCGATGGCCGCGATGCCGAAGCCGCGGGCGCCGAGCATGCCGATCACGGCGGTCAGCTGCTCCTCGCTGCCGATCGGCACGCTCAGCAGGCCGTCCCCGGTGGCGACGGCGGCGAGCGCCGCGTCGGCCGGCAGCGCCGCGATCGAGGCGGGCAGCAGGCCGGCCTCGGCCAGGCAGCGGGCCATCAGCGGCAGGTCGCCCGGGTGGGTCGGCCGGACCCGCAGCGTCCGGTCGCCGACCTGGTTCTTCAGGCCCTCGACCGAGCCGTTCGCGATCACCCGGCCGCGGTCGATCACGGTCAGGTCGGAGGCCAGCTGCTCGGCCTCCTCCATGTACTGCGTGGTGAGCAGCACGGTGGTGCCCTCGGCGACCATCCGCTGCACCTCGTCCCAGACCTCGCCGCGGGTGCGCGGGTCCAGGCCGGTGGTCGGCTCGTCCAGGTAGAGCACCCGGGGGTTGCCGATCATGCTCGCCGCCAGGTCGAGCCGGCGGCGCATGCCGCCGGAGTAGGTCTTGGCCTCGCGCTTGGCGGCCTCGGTGAGCGAGAAGCGCTCCAGCAGCTCGGTCGCGCGGGCCTTGGCGTCCCGGCGGGAGAGGTCGAGCAGCCGGCCGATCAGGTAGAGGTTCTCGTAGCCGGAGAGCAGCTCGTCGACCGAGGCGTACTGCCCGGTCAGGCCGATCGTGCGGCGCAGCTGCCGGGGCTGGCGCACCACGTCGTAGCCGCCGACCACGGCGGTGCCGGCGTCCGGCTTGATCAGCGTGGAGAGCACCCGGATCAGCGTGGTCTTGCCGGCGCCGTTCGGGCCGAGCACGCCGAGCACGGTGCCCTCGCGGACCGTCAGGTCCACGCCGTCCAGTGCCTTCGTGGTGCCGAAGTGCTTGACGATGCCGCGGACTTCGATGGCCGCCGCCCGGCTGCCCGGCGCTGCGCCCGATCCGGCGCCGGCCGGTGCCCTGTGGGCCGGTGCCGCGTGGGCCGGTACTGCGCTGAGGTGCCCCTGGTCGGTCGGGGCGGTGTCGATCTGCGTTGTCATGCCTCCAGGTTGTCCGCCGCCGCTGTCGGCCCACTGCCATGCCGCGGTCGGGCGGCCACCGCCGCTGTCACACCACTGTCAGCCCGCTGTCGGCCCCGCAGTCACCGCCATCGGAGCGCACGAGCGGGGGCACGGAGAACGGGCCGCCACCCGGTGGGGTGACGGCCCGTTCTTCGGATCCCTGCGTCAGTGGAACGTGTGCTCCGGCGCCGGGAAGCTGCCGCCGCGCACCTCGGCGGCGAACTCGCGGGCCGCGTCGCCGAGCACGCTGCGCAGGTTGGCGTACTGCTTGACGAAGCTCGGCACCCGGCCGGCGGACATGCCGGCCATGTCGGTCCAGACCAGCACCTGGGCGTCGCAGCCGACCCCGGCCCCGATGCCCACCGTCGGCACGGTCAGCGTCTCGGTGACCTGGGCGGCAAGCTCGGCCGGCACCGCCTCCAGGACCACCGCGAACGCGCCGGCCTGCTGCACCGCCTTGGCGTCGCGCTGCAGCTTGTGCGCCGCCTCGTCGCCGCGGCCCTGCACCGGGTAGCCGCCGAGCGCGTGCACCGACTGCGGGGTCAGGCCGACGTGCGCCATCACCGGCACACCCGCCTCGACCAGCAGCTCGATGGTGCGGGCGCTGCGCTCGCCACCCTCCAGCTTGACCGCGCCGACGCCGGCCTCCTTCATCAGCCGCGCCGCGTTGCGCATCGCCTGGGCCGGGGACTCCTGGTACGAGCCGAACGGCAGGTCGGCGACGACCATCGCGCGCTTGGTGCCGCGCACCACCGCGGCGGAGAGCATGACCATCTCGTCCATGGTCACCGGCACCGTGGTCTCGTACCCGAGCGCACAGTTGCCGGCCGAGTCGCCGACCAGCAGGACCGGGATGCCGGCCTCGTCGAAGGTGCCGGCGGTCAGGGCGTCGTAGGCGGTGAGCATGGCCCACCGCTCTCCGCGCTGCTTGGCCGCGGCCAGGTCGCGGACGGTGACACGGCGGTTGGTGACACCGCCGTAGAGGGAACGCCCGCCGGTCGGCGCCACGGCTGGCGTCTGGGCAGGCGAAAGCGGAGAAGCGTTCATGGAACAGGCTCCCGATGGGTTGTGGTCTCGTGGCGCCGTACGGCGTCCCCGGATTGCCTCCATGCTTGCACGGCCTGAACGCGGCGCAAAGGGTCGGGGGCGGATGTGCCTGGGGTGCACACGATTGGCTGGAGTGCACGCATGGCTGGAGTGCACGCATGGCTGGAGTGCACGCAGTCGGCCGAGGGCCGAAATACGAGTACGTCTCGTATCGAAAAAAGGGGTACATTGATCCGAGGGGGTTACGAGACGACTCCGTCTCGTTAGAGGGCTCCCGCCAGCACGAAGCTCACCTCTGTACGGACGGGGACACTCGCATGACCACAGCAGTCGCCGGCGCCGCGCCACGCGTGCCGGAAGCCATCCACCGCCGCCGCTGGGCGATACTCGGCACGCTGATCCTGGCGTTGCTCGTCGTCGTCCTCGACAACTCGATCCTGAACGTCGCGATGAAGACGATCGCGACCCCGGCGCCGGTCGGCCTCGGCGCCACCCAGAGCGACCTCGAGTGGGCGATCAACTCCTACACGCTGGTCTTCGCCGGGCTGCTCTTCACCTCCGGCCTGCTCGGCGACCGGTTCGGGCGCAAGAAGGCGCTGCTCGGCGGCATGGTGGTGTTCGGCATCGGCTCGCTGCTCTCCGCGCTGGCGTCCAGCCCCGGCCAGCTGATCACCTTCCGGGCCGTGATGGGCCTGGGCGGCGCGTTCGTGATGCCCGCGACGCTGGCGATCATCATGAACGTCTTCGAGCGGCACGAGCAGCCGAAGGCGATCGGCATCTGGGCCGGCGCGGTCGGCCTGGCGATCGCGATCGGCCCGATCACCGGTGGCCTGCTGATCGAGCACTTCTGGTGGGGCTCGGTCTTCCTGATCAACGTGCCGATCGTGGCCGTCGCGCTGGTGGCGATGTTCCTGCTGGTCCCGGACTCGAAGGATCCCAAGCCCGGCAAGCTCGACCCCGTTGGCGTGCTGCTCTCGATCGTCGGCCTGGTCGCACTCATCTACGGCATCATCAAGGGCGGCGAGCTGGCCGACTTCAGCAGCGCCGAGGCCTGGGTGCCGGTGCTGATCGGCGTGCTCTCGCTGGCCGCGTTCGTGGTCTACGAGAAGCGGGTCAGCCACCCGGCGCTGGACGTCACCTGGTTCCGCAGCAAGGTCTTCGCCACCTCGGTCTCGGTGATCGGCCTGGTCTTCTTCGCGCTGATGGGCGTCTCGTTCTTCGGCGTCTTCTACACCCAGGGCGTGCGCGGCTACAGCGCGCTGGCCGCGGGCGCGCTGATGCTGCCGCTCGCCGTGGCGCAGATGCTCTTCGCGCCGCGGGCCCGGCTCGTGGTGGACAAGCTGGGTGTGCGGGCGACCTGCGCCGGCGGCATGCTGCTGATCGCGCTCGCCTTCGCCGGCTACCTGCTGCTCGGCCAGCACACCCCGATCATCGTGCTGGAGGTGATCGGCTTCGTGATGGGCGCCGGCATGGCCCACGTGATGCCGCCGGTCACGGTCGCGATCATGGGTTCGCTGCCGCGTGAGAAGGCCGGCGCGGGCTCGGCGATCAACAACACCTTCCGCCAGGTCGGCGGCTCGCTCGGGGTCGCGGTGCTCGGCGCGGTGCTCTCGACCGTCTACCGCAACGGGATGCACGACAAGCTGTCCGCGCTGCCGAACGGCCTGGGCGAGAAGGCCGGCGAGTCGCTGGAGTCGACCCTGGCCATCGCGGGCCAGGCCGGCCCGAAGGGCGCGGCGCTGGTGCAGCCGGCGTACGAGTCGTTCATCCACGCGATGCACGTGGTCGCCGGACTGTCGGCTTGCGTGACGCTGGCCGGTGCGCTGCTGGCCTGGTTCTTCCTGCCCGGCAAGATCGCCGCCCCCGGCGCCCCCGGCGCTCCCGGTGCCGGTGCCGGCGGCGCCGCCCCGGCGGACGGCCGCCCTGCGGACGCGTCGGTGCCCGCCCAGCAACCGGCCCGGTCCACCGGCGCCTGAGCCTGACGAGGGAGAATAAGGCCATGGACACCGACCGCCGCCAGGCCACCATCCCGGTCCCCGCCGCGGACCCGCTCTGCGCGGGTCCGCGGCGGGGGCGGCCCCGTTCGGAGGCAACACAACAAACCACCTTCTCGGCGGTTGAGAGGCCGATTGCTGAAAG
>NZ_JBWXUE010000011.1:0-82441 GCF_057158765.1 Kitasatospora sp. NEAU-69 | reverse complement strand
CCCCCCTTTCCCCCCCTCGGACCCTTTTTGTGTGGCTCTTTGCCGGGGGCGGCCCCGTTCGGAGGCCGCCGAGCAGGCCATCTGCGCGGCGGTCGAGAGCCTGATGATGGACGGAGCCGGCGTGGCCGACCTGACCATCGAGGGCATCGCGCAGGCCGCCGGCGTCGGCAAGGCCACCATCTACCGGCGCTGGCCGAACAAGGACGCGCTGCTCGTCGATGTGATGGTCCGGCTGGAGGACGCCGAGCCCGAGCTGCCGGGCACCAGCGCCCGCGACGACCTGGTGGTGATCGTCGACTACATGCGCCGGCGCGGTCTGGCCAAGCGGTCGCG
The DNA here is from genome assembly GCF_057158765.1 of Kitasatospora sp. NEAU-69. Lineage (NCBI taxonomy): Bacteria > Bacillati > Actinomycetota > Actinomycetes > Kitasatosporales > Streptomycetaceae > Kitasatospora > Kitasatospora sp. NEAU-69. Next base: position 82,108 of record NZ_JBWXUE010000011.1, on the reverse strand, counting down.
CTGGGTGCTGAAGATGGCGCTCAACCAGATGCAGACGCTGCCCGCGCTGAAGGAGGTCTACTACGAACGGGTGATCGTGCGCCGCCGGCGCGCCATCCGTGCGGTGGTCGAGCGCGGCATCGCGGCCGGTGAGTTCCGCGCCGATCTGGACCCGGAGCTGCTCGCCGAACTGCTGGTCGGCCCGATGCTGCTGCGCACCGTGATGTGGGAGGACTCCCCGCTGGACGACCCGGCGCTGCCCGCCCTGATGGTGGACAGCCTGCTCGAAGGACTGCGCGGACCGGCCTACCAGCCGGCCTCCGCGTGACCTTGCTCTCCCGCCCCGGCCCGCGCGGCCCGGAACCCCTACCGGAGGTTCGCGCGTCTGTCCCGGCATAGGCTGAGCCGAGAATATGACCAAAGTGGTCGGAAACCGGCGCAGTCGGGACAGCACGCAGCACGCACTACCGATGGGGTCACCGAATGACGCAGGCCGGCGAAGCACAGGCGCGCCCGGAGAACACCGGCGGCAACCCGGACGCTTCGGGCACCCCGGCCGGCACCCAGCCCGCGCAGCCCGTCCAGCCCGCGCAGCCCGTCCAGCCTGCGCAGCCTGTCGAGCCCGGGTCGCGCCGCCACTGGCTCCTCGACTGGGGCCGGGACCGCCGCGGCCGCAGCACCTGGCGGCGCGGCTGGGTGATCGGCGCGCTGGCCGTGCTGCTCGCGCTGCTGCTGGCCTTCCACAGCTCGATCCCGAACTCGGTCGGCAACTTCGGCAGCCTCTCAGAGACCTTCCTGCCCTGGTTCGGCCTGCTGGTGCCGCTGCTGCTGATCCCGGCGCTGCTGCGCCGCTCGGTCCCCGCCGTGATCGCGCTGGTGCTGCCGGTGGCGGTCTGGGTCAACCTGTTCGGCGGACTGCTCAGTGACAAGAGCGGCGGCCCCGGCGACTTCACCGTGCTGACCCACAACGTGGACGCCGCCAACACCGACCCGGCCGGCACCGCCCGTCTGGTGGCCGGCTCCGGTGCGCAGATCGTCGCGCTGGAGGAGCTCACCGGCGCCGCCCTGCCCGCCTACACCGCCGGACTTGCCGGCAGCTACCCGTACCACGTGGTGGAGGGCACCGTCGGGCTCTGGTCGAAGTACCCGATCAGCGACACCCGGGTGGTGGACATCAAGATCGGCTGGACCCGGGCGTTCCGCACCCAGCTGGCCACCCCGCAGGGCCCGCTCGCGGTGTACGTGGCGCACATGCCGTCCGTCCGGGTGAAGTTCGACGGCGGCTTCACGGCCGACCAGCGCGATGTGAGCGCGCAGGCGCTCGGCGACGCGATCGAGGCCGAGCCGCTGAAGAAGGTGCTGCTGCTCGGCGACATGAACGGCACCATGAACGACCGCAGCCTCGCGCCGCTCACCTCGCAGCTGCGCTCGGCCCAGGGCACGGCGGGCTCCGGCTTCGGCTTCAGCTGGCCGGCCCGGATGCCGATGGCGCGGATCGACCAGATCATGAGCCGCGGCATGAAGCCCACCGACTCCTGGGTGCTGCCGGCCGACGGCAGCGACCACCGGGCGATCGCTGCCGCCTACCGCTACGACAAGTAGCCGTCGGCCGCCGGGGCCTGAGCCCTACCCCCGGCGCCAGCCGTTGGTGATCGGCAGCCGGCGGTCGCGGCCGAAGTTCTTCGGCGAGACCTTCGGGCCCGGCGGGTACTGGCGCCGCTTGTACTCGGCGGTGTCCACCAGGCGCACCACCCGGTCCACCACGGCCGGGTCGTAGCCCTGCGCGACGATCGTGTCGCGGCCCTGGTCACCCTCGATGTACGCGGCCAGGACCGCGTCCAGCAGGTCGTAGTCGGGCAGCGAGTCGGTGTCCACCTGGTCCGGGCGCAGCTCGGCGCTCGGCGGCTTGAGGATCGTGTTCTCCGGGATCGGCGGTGTCTCGCCGCGCTGCACGGCCTGCTCGTTGCGCCAGGTGGCGAGCTTGAAGATCAGCGACTTGTACACGTCCTTGATCGGCCCGAACGCGCCGACCGAGTCCCCGTACAGCGTCGAGTAGCCGACCGCGAGCTCGCTCTTGTTGCCGGGCGCGAGGACGATGTGGCCCTCCTGGTTGGAGATCGCCATCAGCAGCGTGCCGCGCAGCCGCGACTGCAGGTTCTCCTCGGCCAGCCCGCTCAGCCCGAGCGACTCCATGTAGGCGTCGAACATCGGGGCGATCGACACGGTGCGGAAGTGCAGCCCGGTGCGGCGGGCCAGCTCGGCGGCGTCGTCCCTGGAGTGCTGCGAGGAGTACCGGCTCGGCATCGAGACGCAGTGGACGTGCTCCGCGCCGATCGCGTCCACCGCTATGGCCGCCACCAGCGCCGAGTCGATCCCGCCGGAGAGGCCGATCAGCACCGACTTGAAGCCGTTCTTGCGGACGTACGCCCGGGTCCCCTCGACCAGCGCGGCGTACACCTCGGCCTCGTCCGAGAGCGTCGGCGCGACCACGCCGGCCAGCGGCTCGGCGGGGACCGGCTGCGGTGCGGTGCCCAGGTCGGTGTGCAGCAGCCGCAGGCCGTCGCAGAACTCGCGGCCCTCGGGGCCCTCGACGGTCGCGGCGGGCAGCTCCAGGTCGAGCACCAGCAGGCTCTCCTCGAACTGCGGCGCGCGGGCGAGCAGCTCGCCGTCGGCGGCCACCACGAGCGAGCCGCCGTCGAAGACCAGCTCGTCCTGGGCGCCGACCATGTTCAGGTACACCAGCGGGCAGCCCGCCTCGGCCGCCCGGCGGCGGACCAGGTCGAGCCGCTGGTCGTCCTTGTCCCGCTCGTAGGGCGACCCGTTGATCACCAGCAGCAGTCCGGCCCCGGCCTGACCGGTGGCCTTCACCCGGCCGCCGTCCTGCCAGATGTCCTCGCAGATCGCCAGCGCCACGTCCACGCCGTCCACCCGCAGGACCGAGAGCTGGTCGCCCGGGACGAAGTAGCGGTACTCGTCGAACACGCCGTAGTTCGGCAGGAAGTGCTTGGCGAACCGCCCCAGCACCTGCCCCCGGTGCAGCACCGCCGCACAGTTCTGCGGCGACCCGGCCGGCTTCCCGAACCGCGGCTCGGTCCCGCGCGAGCGCCCCAGGTACCCGACCACGACCGGCAGCTCACCCAGCCCCTCGGCCGCCAGCCGGCCCGCCAGCTCCACCAGCGCCGCCCGCGAGGCCTCCAGGAACGACTCCCGCAGCGCGAGGTCCTCCACCGGGTACCCGGTCAGCACCATCTCCGGAAACGCCACCAGCCGCGCTCCCTGCTCGGCAGCCCGCCTGGTCCACCGCACCACCTCCTCACAGTTGCGTGCGATGTCCCCGACGACGGGGTCGAACTGACTCAGGGCGAGGCGCAGATTCGGCATGGGGTCAGTCTAATCGTCTAACTGACGTTATGTCGCGGGGGGAGGTGCGCACGTTCCCGCTCCTGACATCGGCCCGTCATCCGCCCCTGGGTGCCCGGGAGGGGGTGTCATCCGCGATGATGGGAACAGTCGGGCGTTTGTCCGTGCAGGGGGATGCTCACGGGCGGCCCGTTGGCGTAACACGGACGTAAAGAGCAGAGGTGAGACTGTCCCCATGGGCAAGCAGCAGGAGTTCGTGCTTCGTACGCTCGAAGAGCGTGACATCCGGTTCGTCCGGCTGTGGTTCACCGATGTGCTGGGGTTCCTCAAGTCGGTGGCGGTGGCTCCGGCGGAGTTGGAGCAGGCGTTCGAGGAGGGCATCGGCTTCGACGGGTCGGCGATCGAGGGCTTCGCCCGGGTCTACGAGTCGGACATGATCGCCAAGCCGGACCCGACGACGTTCCAGATACTGCCCTGGCGCTCGGAGACCCCCGGGACCGCGCGGATGTTCTGCGACATCCTGATGCCGGACGGCTCGCCCTCCTACGCCGACCCGCGGTTCGTGCTCAAGCGCACGCTGGAGAAGGCCTCGGCGCAGGGCTTCACCTTCTACACCCACCCGGAGATCGAGTTCTTCCTGCTGAAGAACCTCCCCGGGGACGGCACCGCCCCGCAGCCGGCCGACCAGTCCGGCTACTTCGACCACACCCCGCGCGGTGTCGGTCACGACTTCCGGCGCCAGGCGATCACCATGCTGGAGTCGATGGGCATCTCGGTGGAGTTCTCCCACCACGAGGGCGCACCGGGCCAGCAGGAGATCGACCTGCGCTACGCCGACGCGCTCTCCACCGCTGACAACATCATGACCTTCCGCCTGGTCATGAAGGAGGTCGCGCTGGAGCAGGGCGTGCACGCGAGCTTCATGCCCAAGCCGTTCTCCGAGCACCCCGGCTCCGGCATGCACACCCACCTCTCGCTCTTCGAGGGCGACCGCAACGCGTTCCACGAGTCCGGCGCCGAGTTCCAGCTCTCCAAGGTCGGCCGCTCGTTCATCGCCGGCCTGCTGGCGCACGCGGCCGAGACCGCCGCCGTCACCAACCAGTGGGTGAACTCGTACAAGCGGATCTGGGGCGGCTCGCAGCGCACCGCCGGCGCGGGCGGCGAAGCCCCGTCCTACATCTGCTGGGGCCACAACAACCGCTCGGCGCTGATCCGGGTGCCGATGTACAAGCCGGGCAAGCAGGGCTCCACCCGGGTCGAGGTCCGCTCCCTCGACACCGGCTGCAACCCCTACCTCGCCTACGCCGTCACCCTCGCGGCAGGCCTCAAGGGCATCGAGGAGGGCTACGAGCTCCCGCCCGGCGCCGACGACGACGTCTGGGCCCTCTCCGACGCCGAGCGCCGCGCGATGGGCATCCAGCCGATGCCGCAGAACCTCGGCGAGGCGATCGACCTGATGCAGCGCAGCGAACTGGTCGCCGAGACCCTCGGCGAGCACGTCTTCGACTTCTTCCTCCGGAACAAGCGTCAGGAGTGGGAGGAGTACCGCTCCGAGGTCACCCCGTTCGAGCTGCGTAAGAACCTCCAGGTGCTGTAGCCGCCGGCTGACGCATGGTCAGGGCCCGCCCTCCTTCGGTTTCGAGGGGGCGGGCCTTCGTGCGTCCGGGGGAACGGGCGGGCCATCAGGGTGGTGATTGGTGTCGGTTTGTCATATTTCCTGCTCTTCTGGTGATCCTCATGGTCGGAATGGGTCGCATGCCAGGAGGTCGGGCGAACATGGTCAGCGCGGTCAGAGCCGATGGCTGAGACGAGGCATCGGGCGGGTTCGGTGGCGGTGGTGCTCGGGACGCGGCCGGAGATCCTGAAGTTGGCGGGGGTGATCCGGGGTCTCGGGGAGCGGGCCCGGGTGGTCTACAGCGGGCAGCACTACGACGAGGCGATGGCGGGCGGGGTGTTCCGGGCGCTGCGGCTGCCGCCGCCGGACGTCTGGCTGGAGGACATCGGCGGGGCGGTCCGGGGGCGGCAGATCGGGGGGATGATCTCGGCGCTGTCCGGGCTGTTCAACGCGGATCCGCCGGCGGCGGTGGTGGTTCAGGGGGATACGAACACCACCTCGGCGGGGGCGCAGGCGGGGCACTACCACGGGGTGCCGGTGGTGCACGTGGAGGCCGGGCTGCGGTCGCGGGACCGGGCGATGCCGGAGGAGATCAACCGGCAGGTGGTCGGCGTGCTCGCCGATGCGCACTGCGCGCCGACGGTGGCTGCGGCGGCGAACCTGCGGGCGGAGGGGGTGCCCGAGGAGCGGATCCACCTGACCGGCAACACCGTCGTCGAGGCGGTGGCCGAGTCGCTGCCGGGGGCGGCCGCGGCGGCCGCGCTGCTGCGCCGGCACGGGGTGCGGGCCGGTGGGTACGTGCTGGCGACGATCCACCGGCCGGAGAACACCGACGACCCGGAGCGGCTGCGGGTGATCCTGGCGGAGCTCGGCGGGCTCGGGCTGCCGGTGCTGCTGCCGCTGCACCCGCGCACCCGGGACTGCGTCGCCCGCCACGGGCTGCAGCGGGAGCTGGAGCGGCTGCTGGTGGTCGGGGCCGTGGACCACGCGTCGTTCCTGGGCCTGGCCCGGCACGCCCGGCTGCTCGTCTCCGACTCCGGCGGCGTGCAGGAGGAGTGCACGGTGCTGAAGAAGCCGCTGATCGTGGTCCGCAACAGCACCGAGCGCCCGGAGGCCGTCGAGGCCGGGTTCGCCACACTGCTGCGCCCGGGCCCGGAGCTGGGCCGCACCGCCCGCCGGCTGATCGCCGACACCGAGCTGGCCGCCCGGCTGGCGGCCCGTCCGTCCCCGTACGGCGACGGACGGGCCGGTGAGCGGATCGTCGAGCTGACCCTGGCGCTGGCCGACGGCCGGCCGCCCCGGGCGATCGCCGACGGACCGCGCGGCGAGGCCGTCGTGCCGGCCCCCACAGACGCGGAGGCCTTCGAAGCCGTCCGTGGACCCCGCACCATCAACTGATCCTCTGGAGGACAACCGTGTACAAGCCCTGCACAGCCGGCGCCGCGGCTGCTGCCGGGTGCGGCGAGCTCGCCGCAACCGGCAGCCACACCCTGATGTTCACCGTGCTCTCCGCCGCGATGGTCCTGGGCGGCGCGCTGCTGACCCGCGGCATGCGTCGGCGCGGCGGGAATGCCTGAGGCCGTCACCCCGGCCTGCGAGGTACGTCGCGGGGCCGGATCGCGCGCGAGCGCGGTCCGGCCCCGGCGGCGGTCGCGGTCCGGGCCGAGGACGAGAGCGCGAGTGAGAGTGACGACGATGGCGATGACGATCGCGATGACGGAGGGCGGGCGGTGAACTCCTCGGCCGGTACGGTGCTCAGCTTCGCCGTGGCGCTGTCGCTGCTGCTCGGCGCCGTCTTCGTCGCCTACACGGCGGCGCTGGTGGTGCCGCTGCTGCGCTGGCGGCCGGCGCAGCCCGGCGACCCGGCGGCGTTCGACTGGCACGTGCTGGTGCCCTGCCGGGACGAGGCGGCGGTGATCGGCCAGACGCTCGCCCGGCTGCGCGCGCAGCACGAGGCGCTGCACGTCTGGGTCGTCGATGACGGCTCGCTGGACGGCACGGCCGAGGTGGTCCGGGCCGCCGCCGAGACCGACCCCTTCGTGCACCTGGTGCAGCGGGTGCTGCCCGAGGCGCGGACCGGCAAGGGCGCCGCGCTGAACGCGGCGTACCAGGCGCTGCTGCGCTGGCTGCCCGCGGAGGCCGACCACGAGCGGGTGGTGGTCGCCGTGTTCGACGCCGACGGACGGCCGGGCCCGCGCTGCCTCGACCACGTCAGCGCCGCGCACCTGCTCGGCGATCCGCAGGTGGCGGCCGTGCAGATCGAGGTCCGGATGGGCAACCGGGACGAGCAGCGCCCGCTCGGCCGTCAGTACCTCGCGCGCAACCTGCTGGCCCGCACGCTGGTCCGGATGCAGGACCTGGAGTTCCGCACGGCGATCCCCGCGATGCAGTTCAGCCGCCGGGTCACCCGGACGGTAGCGATGGGCGGCAACGGCCAGTTCACCCGGCTGGCCGCGCTCACCGACGTCGCGGGCGACGCGCCGGGACCGTGGGGCGGCCTGCTGCTGGAGGACTACGAGCTCGGCCTGCACCTGACGCTGGCCGGCCGGCGCACGGCGTTCACCCGGGACACCTGGGTGGACCAGGAGGGGCTGTGGAACGTCCGCGCGCTGCTGGCCCAGCGGGTGCGCTGGAGCCAGGGCGCGATGCAGTGCATGCGCTACCTGCCGCGGATCTGGAACTCGCCGCGGCTGACCACGCTCGGCGTGCTGGAGGTGACGTACTGCCTGCTCCAGCCGTGGATGCAGCTCTTCGGCAGCGTGGTCCTGCCGGTGCTCGCGGTCCGGCTGGCCGTCCGGTACGCCGAGCACCCCGAGACGCTCGCGCAGTTCCTGACGAACGGCGGGTACGGGCTGCTGCTGGCCTACCTGCTGCTCAGCCTCGTCCAGTTCACCGTCTGGGGGCCGATCTACTGGCTCAAGTGCGAGCGCTCGGCGGGTCTGTGGCGCTGTGTCGGCTGGGGCATCTGCTACTCCCTCTACATCTGGTTCTACTGCGCCTGCACCTGGCGCGCGGCGGCCCGGATGACCAAGGGCCGCAACGGCTGGGTGAAGACCCGCCGCAATGCTGAGCTGCACGCCGCCCAGGCGTGACACGCGGAGATGACAACGCGCGCGATGGTGCGAGGCGGTGGCGGTGGGTCAGGACGGCAGGTCGGCCGGTGCCGGGTGGTAGATGGTCAGCGAGTCGCAGCTGAACGAGATCGGCTGCGACGTGGTGGGGGCCGGATGGTAGACCCCGTTGTTGACCGAGAGGCTGAGGATCGGATAGGCCGCGAAGTCCGGGCCCACGCCGTTGTGGTCGGTGTACGCGACGGCGAGCCGGTCGAGGCTGCGGCCGACGTACCAGGTGACGCTGTCGGCGCCGAACCGGGCGCCTATGTAGAGCCAGGTGTCGGCGGCCACCACCGGCGCGGTGTACGTGCCGTTGCCGCCCTTGACCTGGTTGACGAACTCCAGGGTGTCCGGGTGGTCGGCCTGCCACTCGAAGACGTCCATCTCGTTCTCGCCGTCCCGCCAGCTCCACAGCGCCGGCCAGGCGCCGGTGCCGGCGGCCGGCAGCCGGACGTGGGCCATCACCAGGTCCCCGGTGTGCTCCTCGCTGCCGTCGCCGCCGGTGTCGCAGGAGTCGCCGGTGGTCAGCAGTCCGGTGTCCCAGTTGCCGTCGGCGCGCGGCGAGGCGGTGATGGTGAGCCGGTTGCCGTCGGTGCTCAGCGCCGACTGGCTGAGCTCGTCGAGTTTGAAGTCGTGCTGGTTGTCCGTGCAGTCCTGGTACGCGCCGGTCTGCCAGCCCCAGGTGCGGCCGGGACCGACGTCCAGCGTGTGGAAGGTGTCGGCGAAGCCGATCTGCGCCGATTCGAACGGTGACGGTGCCGCGCCGGCGGACCCGCCGCCGGCTATGCCCGACGCGGCGGTCAGGAGCAGGCCGAGCAGCAGGCGCGGCAGGCGGATCAGCAGTGGCATGACCACTCCTCAGCAGCCGATGGTGGGCCCGGGCGGTCCACGGTGTTCACCATCCACCGGAAGTGGGCAGGTGCGCACCGCGCCGTGGTCCTTCCGGGTGTACCCGGTCGGCGTCTTCGGGGATCGGGACCGGGGCTCGGTCCGTAGGCTGGAAACAGTGCGTACGTTCGAGCGCACCGCACGCGGCAGCGGAGGGGCTGATGGCTTTGCAGGAGACGCCGGGTCCGCGGCACGAGGGCCGGATCAGCAGGCCCGAGAACCGGCTGGTCCGCCGGGGCTTCACCGACCCCGAGGCGGCGGTGCGCCGGCTGGAGGCGCCGGCGCTGCACGGGCTGGCCGCCGATTCGGTGCTGCTGGACGCGCTCGGCGCCAGTGCCGATCCCGACCTCGCGCTGCTGGGCCTGGCCCGGCTGCTGGAGGCCCTGCCGGAGCCGGACCGGCACGCGCTGCGCGACACGCTGACCACCTCGAAGCCGCTGCGCGACCGCCTGCTCGGCGTGCTCGGCGCCTCCGCCGCGCTCGGCGACCACCTGGCCACCCATCCGCGCGACTGGCACGCGCTGGTCACCTTCGAGGTGCGGGACATCCACCCGGGCGAGCACGAGTTCCGCCGCGAGCTCTCGCAGCGGGTGCGGGAGTCCGACCGCGAGCCGGCCGACGCCTTGCGCGCCGCCTACCGCCGCTGCCTGCTCACCATCGCCGCCCGCGACCTGAGCGCCACCACCGACCTGGAGCAGACCGCCGCCGAGCTGGCCGACCTGGCCGGCGCCACGCTGCGCACCGCGCTGACCCTGGCGAGCGAGCAGGACCCGGCGGCGGCCGACGCCTGCCGGCTCGCCGTGATCGCCATGGGCAAGTGCGGCGGGCGGGAGCTCAACTACGTCTCGGACGTGGACGTGATCTTCGTGGCCGAGGCCCGCGAGGGGGTGGACGAGAACCGGGCGCTGCAGGCGGCCACCCGGCTGGCGGCCACGATGATGCGGCTCTGCTCGGACACCACCAGGGAGGGCACCATCTGGCCGGTGGACGCCAACCTGCGCCCGGAGGGCCGCAACGGGCCGCTGGTGCGCACGCTGGCCAGCCACCTGGCGTACTACCAGCGGTGGGCGAAGACCTGGGAGTTCCAGGCGCTGCTCAAGGCGCGCCCGGTCGCGGGCGACGCGGAGCTCGGCGCGGCGTATGTCGCGGCGGTGGCGCCGCTGGTCTGGCAAGCTGCCGAGCGCGAGAACTTCGTCGCCGACGTCCAGCAGATGCGCCGCCGGGTGATCGAGGCGATCCCGGCCACCGAGCTGGACCGCCAGCTCAAGCTCGGCCCGGGCGGGCTGCGCGACGTCGAGTTCTCGGTCCAGCTGCTCCAGCTGGTCCACGGACGGACCGACCCGGCACTGCGAAGTGGCAATACCTTGACAGCTCTCAAAGCACTGTCGGAAGGCGGCTATGTGGGCCGCGCCGACGCGGCCTCGCTCGACGCCGCCTACCGGTTCCTGCGCTCGCTCGAACACCGGATCCAGTTGCACCGGCTGCGCCGCACCCACCTGATGCCGACCGACCCGGCCGACCAGCGGCGGCTCGCCCGTTCGCTGGCCCGGATGATCAACGACGACACCCGCGCCGACCCGGTGGCCGCGCTGCAGCGCGAGTGGAAGCGGCACGCGCTGGAGGTCCGCCGGCTGCACGAGAAGCTCTTCTACCGGCCGCTGCTCACCGCCGTCGCCGACCTCGCAGGCGGCGACGCACTCACCCCCGGCACGCCCGCGATGACCCCGGAGGCGGCCCGCCAGCGGCTCCAGGCGCTCGGCTTCGCCGACCCGTCGGCAGCGCTGCGCCACCTGACCGCGCTGGCCTCCGGCGTCAGCCGCAAGGCGGCGATCCAGCGCACGCTGCTGCCGGTGCTGCTCTCCTGGTTCGCCGACTCGGCCGACCCGGACGCCGGGCTGCTGGGTTTCCGGCAGGTCTCCGACGCGCTCGGCCGCACGCCCTGGTACCTGCGGCTGCTGCGCGACGAGAGCGCGGCCGCCGAGGGCCTGGCCAGGATCCTGTCGGCCGGCCGGCTGGCCCCCGACCTGCTGCTGCGGGCGCCGGAGGCGGTCGCCATGCTCGGCGATCCGGACGGCCTGCGCCCGCGCCCGCCGGCCGCGCTGGAGCAGGAGATCCGCTCGGCGGTCGGCCGGGCGCCGAGCGCGGCCGCGGGCGTCGCGGCGGCCCGGTCGGTGCGCCGCCGCGAGCTGTTCCGGACCTCGGCGGCCGACCTGCTCGGCCGGTTCGGCGAGCAGCCCGCCGAAGCGTTGGAGGAGGCCGCGACCGCGCTCACCGACCTGAACGCGGCCACCCTGCGTGGCGCGCTCGCGGCCTGCACGGCCGGCTGGGAGGCGGCGCACGGCGAGCCGCTGCCGGCCAGGATCGCGGTGATCGCGATGGGCCGGTTCGGCGGTCACGAGCTGGGCTACGGCTCGGACGCCGACGTGCTCTTCGTCCACGAGCCGCTGCCGGACGGTGAGCACGATCCGACGGCCGCGGCCCGCGCGGTCTGCAACGAGTTGCGCAGCCTGCTCGCCGCGCCGTCCACCGAGCCGCCGCTGCTGGTCGACGCCGACTTGCGCCCGGAGGGGCGGCAGGGGCCGCTGGTGCGCACGCTCGGCTCGTACGCGGCGTACTACGCGCGCTGGTCGCACGTCTGGGAGAGCCAGGCGCTGCTGCGCGCCGAGCCGGTGGCGGGCGACGCCGAGCTGGGGGAGCGGTTCCGCGAGCTGATCGACCCGCTGCGCTACCCGGCCCAGGGCGTGCCGGAGCGGGACCTGATGGAGATCCGGCGGATCAAGGCCCGGATCGAGAGCGAGCGGCTGCCGCGCGGCGCCGACCCGACCACGCACACCAAGATCGGCCGCGGCGGCCTGGCCGACGTCGAGTGGACGGTCCAGCTGTTCCAGCTGCGGTACGGCCACGAGCTGCCGCAGCTGCGCACCACCCGGACCCGCCAGGCGCTGCTGGCCGCCGCGCGGGCGCAGCTGCTGAGCACGGCGGACGCCGAGGTGCTGGACGCCGCCTGGGTGCTGGCCTCCCGGGTGCGCAGCGCGGTGATGCTGGTGCGCGGGCGCCCGGGGGACAGCTTCCCGAACGAGCCGCGCGAGCTGGCCGGGGTGGCCCGCTACCTCGGCTACGGCGGTGGCCGCAGCGGTGAGCTGGTGGACCACTACCGCCGCACCACCCGCCGGGCCCGGAGCGTCGTGGAGCGGCTCTTCTACGGCGGGTGAACCGGTGGTCGAACGGCTGAAGCCCGCCCGGCAGGCCGGGCGGGCTTCAGGAGGACCGGGCTACGAGCCGGGCGCGGACTAGCGGCGCGCGGCGCCGGCGCCGACCGGGGTCGGCCGCTGCTCGGGCAGCTGGCCGGCGGCCTGCCAGGAGGCCGGGATCTGCGGGAACTGGTACGCCCAGCGGTGGTAGATCAGCCGCGTGATCACGAAGCCGACGCCCAGGCAGAGCGCACCGAAGAACGCGTCCATCCAGTAGTGGTTGGCGGTCGAGATGATCACCGAAAGGGTGAAGAGCGGGTAGAGCAGCCCGAGTGCCCGCACCCACTTGCGCTCGGCCAGGAAGAAGATCGTCAGCCCGCACCACATCGACCAGCCGATGTGCATCGAGGGCATCGCGGCGTACTGGTTCGTCGTGCTGGCCGCCGCGCCGGAGGCCAGTGAGCCCCAGGTGTGGTGCACGAACACGGTGTCGATGAAGCCGGCGCCGGTCTTCAGCCGCGGTGGGGCCAGCGGGTAGAGGTAGAACCCGAGCAGCGCGATGCCGGTCGTGACGAAGAGCACCGTGCGGGCGGCCGCGTACCGGCCGGGATGGCTGCGGTAGAGCCAGACCAGCACCGCGATCGTCACGATGAAGTGCAGCGTCGCGTAGTAGTAGTTCATCCCGACGATGAGCCACGTCACCGAGTTGACGCCGTGGTTCACCGAGCGCTCGACGGCGATGCCGAGCGACTGCTCGAAGTGCCAGACCGCGGTCGCGTGCCGCTGGGCGATCGACGCCTGCTCGGGCACGGCGTTGCGCACCAGCGAGTAGAGCCAGTAGCTGATGCCGATCAGCGCGAGTTCGAAGAGGAGCCGCGGTCGGGCCGGGCCGCGCCGCTGGGCGACGATCCGGCTGCGCAGCGTGGTGGTGGCACCCAGTGCGGTGCTCCCGGTGGCTCCGTCCTCGGCTCCGTCGGCCGGTCGGCCGGGGGCTTGGACGGAACCGCCGCTGCCGGCCTGGGCACTGTTGCCCCGGCTAGGCGTCTGGATCTCGGTCGGTTCCCCCATGGACGAGAAGTCTGCCAGACGTTCCGTGGCCGTCCGATCATCCTCTGGTCGTGGATTCTTCACCGACAGTCCTCCCACAGTGCTAGGCGCATGCCCCCGAACGGGGCGGGGGAGGCGGCACGGTATGCGCGGGCTGGGCGCATCGGAGGGACACACATGCGTTCCATTGTTACGCGTTCGCAACGGGGGGTGCGAGGCGGGGGTCAGGATGGCCGGAACATGAAGAAATTCGTTTCAGGATCTTGCTGAAACAAATTGCGGCCACTAGCGTCCTGGCGACCTGAACACGCCCCGCCCGGCAAGGGAGCCGCTGTGGCCGTCGTCCCATCCAGTCCCGCCCGCAGATCCTCAGTTCACGAACGAAGCAGTCGACGTAATCGACCGGGCCGGACGGGGGTGCTGCTCGCGATCGCGCTGACCGCGGCGACCCTCGGCACCGCCCCGCTCGCCACCGCTGCCGACACCGCCCCACCCGCGCCCTCGGACCGCAGCCTGGCCGCGCTCGCCGACCGGCACGACCTGACCCGCGAGCAGTACTACTTCGTGCTGCCGGACCGGTTCGCCAACGGTGACCCGTCCAACGACACCGGCGGCATCACGGGCAGCCGGATGCAGAACGGGCTCGACCCCACCGACAAGGGCTTCTACCACGGTGGCGACCTCCAGGGGGTGATCGACAAGCTCGACTACATCCAGCAGCTCGGCACCACCACGATCTGGATGGCGCCGATCTTCAAGAACAAGCCGGTCCAGGGCACCGGTGACGCGGCCTCGGCCGGCTACCACGGCTACTGGATCACCGACTTCACCCAGGTCGACCCGCACTTCGGCACGAACGCGCAGCTCAAGGAGCTGATCGCGAAGGCGCACGCCCGCGGGATCAAGGTCTTCTTCGACGTCATCACCAACCACACCGCCGACGTCATCGACTACGCCCAGAAGAGTTCCGACTACCGCTCCACCGGCGCCTACCCCACGCTGGACAAGAACGGCGCCCCGGTCGACGAGCTCGCGGCCGCCGACGCCGACGTGGCGAACCACAACGCGGCGTTCCCCGACCTGACCGCGAACTCGTTCCCGTACACGCCCGTGGTCACCGACCCGAACGCGAAGACCCCGGCCTGGCTGAACAACCCGGCCTACTACCACAACCGCGGTGACTCGACCTTCGCCGGCGAATCCGCGACCGAGGGCGACTTCGACGGCCTGGACGACCTGGACACCGAGAACCCCGCGGTGGTCAAGGGCTTCGAGAAGATCTACCAGACCTGGGTGCACGACACCGGCGTCGACGGGTTCCGGATCGACACCGTGAAGAACGTCAACATGGCGTTCTGGCAGCAGTGGGCCCCGGCGCTGAAGAGCTACGCGGCGCAGCAGGGCAACAAGAAGTTCTTCATGTTCGGCGAGGTCTACTCGGCCGACCCGACCGTCACCTCGCCGTACGTCACCAAGGGCAAGCTCCAGGCCACCCTGGACTTCCCGTTCCAGGACGCGGCGCGGCGCTACGTCTCGCAGGGCGCCTCGGCGCAGGCGCTGGCCCAGCTGTACGCGCAGGACTACCGCTACACCTCGGCCGACAGCAACGCCTACGAGCTGCCGACCTTCACCGGCAACCACGACATGGGCCGGATCGGCTCGTTCCTGGAGTCCGACAACCCGGGCGCCGACCCGGCCACGCTGCTCGCCAAGGACCAGCTGGCGAACCAGCTCCAGTTCCTGACCCGCGGGCAGCCGGTCGTCTACTACGGCGACGAGCAGGGCTTCACCGGCCCGGGCGGCGACAAGGACGCCCGGCAGGACATGTTCGCCTCCAAGGTCGCCGACTACAACGCCGACCCGGTGATCGGCGGCGCCCCCGGCCCGGCCGACCGCTACGGCGAGAGCGGCCCGCTCTACCAGGGCATATCCGCGCTCGCCAAGCTGCGCGCGGCGAACCCGGCGCTGGCCGACGGCGCGCAGATCCAGCGGTACGCGGCCGCCGGCCCCGGCGTCTACGCGTTCTCCCGGATCGACGAGAAGCAGCAGGTCGAGTACCTGGTCGCGGTCAACAACGCGAGCACCGCGCAGACCGTCGCCCTGGACACCTTCTCGCCCGGCATGGGCTTCCAGCAGCTCTACCCCGGCGCCGGCCCGACGCTCACCAGCAGCGCCGACCGCAAGCTGACCGTGACCGTGCCACCGCTCTCCTCGGTGGTCTACCGGGCCACGGAGAAGCTCGCGCCGTCCCCCGCCGCCCCGGCGATCACGCTGAACCCGCCCGCCGAGGGCTCGACCGGCCAGGTCACGCTCGGTGCGAGCGTGGACGGCGGCGGCTACCACCGGGTGAGCTACGCCGCGCAGATCGGCAACGGGCCCTGGCAGACGCTCGGCACCTCGGACACCGGGATCGACCAGGTGACCCAGGACCTGACCGGCGTCGCACCCGGCACGCTGGTCCGCTACAAGGCCGTGGTCCAGGACGACGCCGGCCACCTGCGCGCGGCCACCGGCTCGTTCACCACCGGCACCCCGGCCCCGGTGCCGCCGCCGACCACCGACGCCCGCCCGTACGCCGTCGTGCACTACCAGCGCAAGGACGGCGACTACGACGGCTGGAACCTCTACGCCTGGGGCGACCTGGCGGACGGCGAGGGGACCAGCTGGCCGGCCGGTCACCCGTTCGTGGGTCGCGACGCCTACGGCGCGTTCGCGTACGTGAAGCTGAAGCCGGGCGCCTCGGACGTCGGCTTCATCGTCGAGAACAACGGCACCAAGGACGGCGCCGCGGACCGGCACATCGACGTCGGCTCGACCGGGGAGGTCTGGGTCAAGGAGGGCGACCAGAACGTCTACACCCAAAACCCGGGCCCCGCGAACCCCACACCCCCGCCGAACACCGCGGTCATCCACTACCACCGGGCCGACGGCGACTACGCCGGCTGGGGCCTGCACGACTGGACCGGCGCGGCGAACCCGACCGACTGGACCAAGCCGCTCCAGCCGTCCGGCCGGGACGCCTTCGGGGACGTCTTCACGGTCCCGCTGGCGCCCGGCGCGACCAGCCTGAGCTACATCCTGCACAACGGCGACACCAAGGACCTGCCCGACGACCAGTCGCTCGACCTCGCGACGTACGGCCACGAGGTCTGGGTGAACGGCGGCCAGGAGGGCTATCTGCTGCCCGAGGTCGCCGCGACCAACGCGCAGCTCGATCTCTCCACCGCGAAGGCGCAGTGGCTGGACGCGACCACCGTCGCCGTCCCGGCCGGCTACGGCGCCGGTGACGCGGCGCTGGCCGCCGGCACCAGCGCGCAGCTGATCTACGACCCGGCCGGCGGCCTGAGCATCGACAAGGGCGTGCTGAGCAAGCCCGGCCAGTGGCTGCGGCTGAACCCGGTGGCCGGCGGGCTGACCGACGCGCAGAAGCAGAAGTACCCGAACCTCGCGGGCTACCGCGCGTTCAGCGTCGACCCGCGTGACACCGACCGGGTGCCGCAGGCGCTGCGCGGCCAGGTGGCGTTCACCGAGCACCTGCCGAACGGCGCGGTGCTCGCCGCGACCGGCGTGCAGCTGCCCGGCGTGCTGGACGCGCTGTACG
Source organism: Kitasatospora sp. NEAU-69 (assembly GCF_057158765.1). Taxonomy (NCBI): domain Bacteria; kingdom Bacillati; phylum Actinomycetota; class Actinomycetes; order Kitasatosporales; family Streptomycetaceae; genus Kitasatospora; species Kitasatospora sp. NEAU-69. The sequence continues at coordinate 65,314 of NZ_JBWXUE010000011.1, read as the reverse complement.
CGGGCAAGGCGGCCGGCGTGAAGCTCGGGCCGGTCTACCGCAGCGAGGGCCCGTGGTGGTGGCCGTTCGGCCGCACGGTGACGCTCTCGCTCTGGGCGCCGACCGCGCAGCAGGTCTCGGTGCGGCTCTACGACGCCGCGACCGGCGCCGCCGCGCGGACCGTGCCGCTGCACCGCGACGACGCGACCGGCGTCTGGTCGCTGACCGGCGACCGCGGCGATCTGGACGGGAAGTACTACACGTACGACGTCAAGGTCTGGGCGCCGAGCGTGCAGAAGATCGTCGACAACACGGTGACCGACCCCTACTCGGTGGCGCTCTCGCCGGACTCCAGCCGCAGCCTGGTCGCGGACCTGTCCGACGGCTCGACCAAGCCGGCCGGCTGGGACAACGGCCGCAGCCCGCAGCCGATCCCGCCGAGCAAGCAGCAGATCCAGGAGCTGCACGTGCGCGACTTCTCGTCCGCCGACAGCACCGTGCCGGCCGCCGAGCGCGGCACCTACCTGGCGTTCACCGAGTCGCAGTCGGCCGGCATGCAGCACCTGCGGGCGCTGGCCAAGGCCGGAGTGACGACCATTCACCTGCTGCCGACCTTCGACATCGCCTCGATCCCGCCGGCCGCCGACCAGAAGCTGCCGCCGTGCGATCTGGCCTCGCTGCCCAAGGACAGCGACAAGCAGCAGGAGTGCGTGGCGGCGGTGGCCGCCGACGACGCGTACAACTGGGGCTACGACCCGCTGCACTACACCGTGCCCGAGGGCGCCTACGCGACCGACCCGACCGGCACCGCGCGGACCGTGCAGTTCCGGCAGATGGTGCAGGCGATGCACGAGGCCGGCCTGCGGGTCGTCCTCGACGTGGTCTACAACCACACCGCGGCCGCCGGCGAGGACCCGCACTCGGTGCTCGACCAGGTGGTCCCCGGCTACTACCAGCGGCTCAGTGACACCGGGCAGGTCACCACGGACAGCTGCTGCGCGGACACCGCGCCGGAGCACGCCATGATGGACAAGCTGGTCGTCGACTCGGTGGTCACCTGGGCCAAGCAGTACAAGGTGGACGGCTTCCGGTTCGACCTGATGGGCCTGGACCCGAAGTCCACCATGCTGGACGTGCAGTCGGCGCTGAAGAAGCTGACGGTCCGCCAGGACGGCGTGGACGGCTCCTCGCTCTTCCTGTACGGCGAGGGCTGGAACTTCGGCGTGGTCGCCAACAACGCCCGGTTCGTCCAGGCGACCCAGCAGAACATGGCCGGGACCGGGATCGCGACCTTCGACGACCGGATCCGCGACGCCGGGCGCGGCGGCAACTTCATGCTCTCCTCCGCGCCGCAACAGGGCTTCGCCTCGGGCCTGTTCACCGACCCGAACGGATCGTCGGCGAACGGCACGCCGGACCAGCAGAAGGCCGCGCTGCTGCACCAGATGGACCAGATCAAGGTCGGCCTGACCGGCGACCTGGCCGGGTACTCGTTCACCGACAGCTCCGGGAAGACGGTCACCGGCGCGGGCGTCGACTACGGCGGCTCGCCGACCGGCTACGCGGCCAACCCCGGTGACGCCGTCGAGTACCTGGACGCGCACGACAACACCGATCTCTTCGACGCGCTCGCCTACAAGCTGCCCACCACCACCTCGCCGGACGACCGGGCCCGGATGCAGGCACTCGGCCTCTCGCTGACCGCGCTCACCCAGGGCCCGGGCTTCGCGGTGGCCGGCAGCGACCTGCTCCGCTCCAAGTCGCTGGACAGCAACTCGTACAACTCCGGCGACTGGTTCAACGCGATCCACTGGCCGGCCGCCGACGGCAAGACCTGCCAGGACGGCAACGGCTGGGGCCACGGCCTGCCGCCGGCCGCGGACAACCAGACGCTCTGGCCGACCGCCAAGGCGCTGCTGGACAACCCGCAACTGACCGTGGGCTGCTCGCAGATGACCGCGACGAGCGGGCAGTACCAGGCGTTCCTGGCGATCAAGCAGTCCTCGCCGCTGTTCGCGCTGAGCACCGCGGCCGAGGTCCAGCAGCGGGTGGCCTTCCCGCTCTCCGGCACCGCCGGCGAGGTCCCGGGAGTGATCACCATGCACCTGGACGGCACCGGGCTGCCGGGCGCCGAGAAGGGGATCACGGTGGTCTTCAACGCGACGCCGAGCAGCCAGACGCAGACGCTGGCCGCGCTGCGGGGGAGCGCGCAGGCGCTGCACCCCGCGCAGGCGCACGGAAGCGATCCGGTGGTGAAGAGTGCTTCATTCGCCGTGGACTCCGGCACGTTCACCGTGCCGGCCCGGACCGTGGCGGTGTTCGTGCAGTCCTGAAAGCAGTCAAGAAACCGGAGGGAGCCCGTCCCGCCCTTGGCGCGGCGGGCTCCGCACCGGCCCTGACCCGGGCTTTCGTCCTGCTCCCGAGCGGCTGGTGAACCGGTTCTGAACTCTCGGCGGCGGGTCGACTCCATCAGTGCTCGAGCGCTGGGGGGTTGTCCCGTCGCCGCGGCTCTTGGAGAGTGGCTGTCAATCCTGTAAACAAGGGAGTCAAGTTCAACGCACGGCGCGGGGTACCGCCAGGAGACCGAGGGCAAGGACGGACATGGAATCCGGGCAGGACGCCACAACGGAGATCGGCCGACGACTGCGCGACCTGCGCCGCGAGCGCGGGTTGAAGCAGAGCGATCTGGCCGGCGAGGGCATGTCGGTGAGCTACCTGTCGCTGCTGGAGTCGGGCAAGCGGCCGGTCACGCCCGCCATCCTGCACCGGCTCGCCGGCGTACTCGACTGCTCGGTCGAGTACCTGCGCACCGGCCAGGAGGCCGACCAGGACCTCGAACGCCAGCGCGAGTTGCTGCTGCGGATCACGCTCGCCGAGCTCGCGCTGCGGGCCGGCGGGGTGGCCAGCGCACTGGAGGCATGCGACGCGGTGCTCGCCGCCGAGCCGCCCGCCGAGGCCGCCACCCGGCGCCGGGCCCGGATCGTCCGGGCGGACGCGCTGGAGCGGCTCAGCCGCCCGGCCGAGGCGCTGGCCGAACTGCACGAGCTGTACCGCGATCCGGTGGCCGGTCCCGGCTCGGCCGAGTGGCTGCGGCTCGCCGTCGCGCTCTGCCGCTGCCACCTGCTGGCCGGTGAGCCGGCCGGCGCGGTCGAGCACGGCCGCAGCGCGCTGGAGCGGCTCGACGCGGTGCTCTCGCCGCCGACCGAGGACCACCTCGGGCTGGGCGTCACGCTGATCGAGGCGTACCACCGCAACGGCGCGCTTCCGTTGGCCAGGGAACTCGCCGACCGGCTGCTGCCGCACGCCGAGCAGGCCGCCTCCGCGACCGCCCGGGCCACCGCGTTCCGGCTGGCCGGGCGGCGGGCTCGGCAGGCGGGCGACACCGCGCTCGCGCTGGTGCTGGCCGAGCGCGAGCTCGCGCTGCCGGCCGAGGACGAGCTGGGCCGCTACCTGGGCCTGCTCAAGGCGGGCTACGGCTCGCTGCTGCTGGACGGCCTGGAGCCGGATCCCGGGCGGGCCAAGGAGTACCTCGCGGTGGCCGGTCTGGAGCTGGCCCGCTGTGGCCGCCGGGTGGACCGGGCCGGCTGCGAGCTCAGCCTGGCCCGCGCCGAGCTGATGCTCGGCCGGTACGCCGACGGCGCGGCGCACGCCGAGAAGGCGCTGAGCCTGGCCGGCTCCGCGCACGCCACGGTCGGGGTCTGGGCCTGGCTGCAGCTCGGCGAGGCGCGCCGGCTCCAGGGGCGGCCGGCGGAGGCGGCCGAGGCGCTGCACACCGCCGAGCGGCTGCTGGCCGACGCGGACGCCTCGCCGGAGCTCTCGGCGGGCCGCGGTCTGGCCGAGGTCTGGCGGGCGCTGGGCGACCTGTGGCTGAGCCACGAGCGCCCGGACTCCGCGATGAACGCCTACCGGCAGGGCCTGGCCGCCGCCGGCCTGTCCGGCGCGGCGCCGGTGCGGGCCGTGCTGCACCCGGTCCGGCCGTGAACCGGCGCCGACTGCTGATCGAACGTCAGTTCTGATTCACCGTCAGCCGGCCGCCGTGTCCTCACCCCTGGGGCGCGGCGGCGCCGTGATCGGTGGGTCGCGGCTGACCTGGGCCGTCGTAGCGAAGCCGTAAGGAGTCCCGTAGATTTCCCGAACCGGACTATGGTCCGGCTGCGAAATCGGCCACAATGGCACGGGGGACCCGCGAGCCGAGGGGGAGTTGGCGATGCACCGGCGTGATGACGGACCAACGGACGACACGCCCGCCGAGCGGCATCTGGCGGGCCTGCGGCTGGACCTCGCCTTCGCCGAGCTCGCGCTGCGCAACGGCGGCGACGCCGAGGCGCTCGCGGTCTTCCGCCGGGTGCTGGCCGCCGAGCCGCCGCCCGACCCGGCCACCGGCCGGCGGGCCAGACTCGGCCAGGCCTGGGCGCTGGAGAAGCTCGGCCACCTGGAGACCGCGATCGGCGAGTACCGGCTGCTGCTGGCCGACCCGGTGACCGAGCTCGGCAGCGCCGAGTGGGCGCTGCTGCAGGTCGCGCTCTGCCGCAGCTTCCGGGACGCCGGCGACCAGGCGATGAGCGTGGACGTCGGCGAGCGCGGCCTGCGCGAGCTGGCGGACGCCGGGGTGCCGCCGATCCACGAACACCTGCAGCTCGGCTCCACGCTGATGGGCTGCTACATCATGCGCGGCGACCTCACCTCGGCCAAGCTGCTCGCCGACCAGCTGATGCCGCTGGCCCGCTCCACCGGCTCGCGGGTGGCGCTCGGCGCGGTGGAGTGGAACGCCTCGCTGATCGCCCGGGAGCAGGGCCGGTTCGGCGACGCGCTCGAACTCGCCGAGCGGGCGCTGGTGCTGATGGCCGAGGCGGACAACACCCGGCACCACGGGATGCTCCGGTTCAACCTGGCGCTGGTCATGGTGGCCCGCGGTGAACTGCGCTCCGCGGCCGAGCTGCTGGCGGCCGGCTACCGGATCCTGAAGGAGAGCGCCAAGGTCAGCGAGGTGGTCTCGTGCGCCGCCTGGGCGGCCGAGGTGATGATCCGGCTCGGCGAGCCGGACGCCGCGCTGGACTGGGCCGAGCGCGGGCGGCAGGCGCTGGCCGGCGCCGGGAAGGACCTCTGGTGCGAGCGGGCCGAGGTCGCGCTGGCGGTCGGCCGGGCGCACCTGGCGGGCGGCGCCGTGGGCCTGGGCGAGGGCGAACTGCGCGCCTGCGCGGAGCAGTTGCGCCAGGCCGGGCAGCACCGGACGGCGGCCGAGCTGTGGCGCCGGCTCGGGGACTCCTGGGCGGACCGGGAACAGCCGATGGAGGCGATGACGGCCTACCAGGCCGCGCTGACCGCGCTCGGCCTGGCCCCGGCCGCACCGCTGGGGGCCCGGCGGCGGGTCACGTCCTGAGACGGGTCCCGACCGACGGGGTCACCAGAGCGGCCGGGCAGTCGGGGCCGCCAGGTCGGATCCCGGGCGTTGTCAATCGGGAATAGACCGGTACTTCGTCAAGTCCAGTCAACTGGCGAGGTTTACCGGGCCGGATCAGCGATGACGGGGCTCTCGGTCCAGCCGGTGAACCGGCGCAGCTCGGTGACCAGCCGGGCGACCAGCAGGCCGGGCACGCCGGCGGTCCAGGCGATCGCCAGGTGGGTGGGCTCGGCGTCCCGGACCGGCAGCCAGCGCACCCCCGGCGCGGCGGCCCATCGGCTGAGCGGCTCGGGCGCGAGCCAGACGCCCTGGCCGCGGGCCACCGTCAGCAGGCAGTCGTCCACCTGTCTGGCGGCCGGTCCGCGCGGCGCCGGTCTGCCGTCCGGGCGGGGGTCGGCCAGCCAGTGCGCGCGGGCCTCCTCGCAGTCGAAGATGTCCGGTATCACCACCGGCTCCTCGGCCAGGTCGGCCAGGCAGACCGTGTCGCGGTCGGCCAGCCGGTGGCCGAGCTGCACGGCGACGGCCCGCCGGTCGGTGCGGACCAGCGCGGTCGGCAGTTCGCCGGTGCCCGCCGGCAGCCAGAGGAACGCGGCGTCCGCGCCGCCGGAGCGCAGCAGCGCCAGCTTCTCGGCCGGGGTCGGCACGGTGACCAGGTCGAAGGCGAGACCCGGGATCGCCTCCTCCATCGCGGCGGCCGCCTCCAGCGCGAACGGCGCGGTGGCGTACGGGCAGCAGGCCAGCCGCAGCGGGCCGCCGCGCTCGGGGTGGACGGCGTGCGAGCGGACCCGCTCGGTGAGGCTGTCCAGCTCGCCGACCACGGACCGGGCGCCGGCCGCCAGCTCGGCGCCGGCCGCGGTGAGCGTGACGCCGCGCGAGGTGCGCACCAGCAGGCTGGTGCCGAGGATCCGTTCCAGCTGCTGGATCTGCACCGAGACGGCCTGCTGGGCGAGGTGCAGCCGGGCCGCGGCGCGGGTGATGTTGAGCTCCTGGGCGACCATCAGGAACGAGCGCAGGTGGCGCAGCTCAACGCCGCCGGACGAGCCGACCACCGCCATCGCTCCCCTCCCACCTGATCCCGTCACGGTTGTCGCCCTGATCAAACACGGGATGTCAAATACCGTCAAGTCTCGGGTAAAAGTGCTGATCAGCTCCGGTGTGGCCCGATCGGCGACCGTTGCGGCGGGTGTCCGGGGCGGCGCCCCGGGGCCGCCACGGCCAACGGGGCCCCGGCGCGGGTCGATACCGCGTCGGGGCCCCGTTCGATGGAGCTTGGCAGAGCGTCAGGTCGAGGCCGACGGCGGGTCGGTCTCAGTGGGGCTGGAGTTCGGCCGCGAAGGCGGCGCCCTTCGCGGCGGTGGCCGGCGGCACCTGGAGCTGCCAGCGCGGGTCGGCGGCGATCCGGGCCCAGCTCGCCAGATCGAGCGGCGGGCGGGGCCGGCTCACCACGGTCGCCGGGAAGCCGGGCCGCACGGTCGCGCTGGACGCCGACACCTGCAGCTGCGAGCCGTCCGGCCGGTTGACCGTCACCTGGTACTGGTAGATGCCGAGCACCGCGACGCTGCTCACCACCGTGCGGTGACTGCCGTCCGGCAGCACGTCCTCGGTGCAGCTCGGCGGCGTCGCGCCTGGCGGGCGGGGGTCGCCCTGCATCGAGCCGACGGTCGCGCAGTCGGTCGGCTCGCTCTGCGAGGTCAGCTCGACCCGCAGCATCACGGGCCCCTGGCCGTCGTCGTAGGCGACCGAGGCGGTCAGGTCGGTCGGTCCGGGGACGGGGCCCGACTCCGCGGTGAAGTCGGAGAGCTTCGCTCCGGCCGGGAGCTGGTCGGCCAGCGTCTTGAGCAGGGTGGCCGGGGTGGTCGGGACCAGGGCCGGCGTCGGCGTGCTGTCGGCGGCGGTGGTCAACGGCGTACTGGCAGCCGGCTGATGCAGCCCGAAAACGGCGCAGGTGACCGCGATCGCGCTGACGGTCAGCACCGCGCCGGTCGCCTGGAGCCGGCGCAGCAGCAGCCGGCGGCGGCCCAGCCGGTTGCTCTCGGCGACCATCGTGACGATCGGCGGGCGGAGTTCTTCGACGCTCTCCTCCAGCAGCCGGGTCAGCTCGTGGTCGAAGTCGGGGTCGGGGCCGAAGTCTCGGGAGTCCATCTGCGCGTTCCTCGGGGTGGTGGGTGGATTGCTCGGTGGGGTTGGTCCCCAAGGCGTGCCCGGGCGGGCGCGGCGCTCGCTCAGTCCTGGAACAGCAACGCGCGGTCGTCGCCGAGGATCTCCCGCAGCTTGCTCAGCGAGCGGGAATTGAGGCTCTTGACCGCGCTCGCGCTGGTGCCCATCGCTTCGGCGACCGCCTCGACGCTGTAGTCCTCCAGGTAGCGGAGCACGACCGCCGCCCGGCTGCGCGGCGGCAGCTGGCGCAGTGCGGCGACCAGGGTCAGCCGTAGCTCGGTCTCGGTGCTGCCGGCCGGCCCGGCCGACGGCCCGTCGGTGACCTCGGCCACCGCGACCTCGCCGGAGCGGCGCAGCCGGCGGTGCGAGAGGTAGCAGCGCAGCAGGACCTTGCGGGCGTACGCGTCGAGCCCGGCGCTGTTGCCGTCGCGCTGGAGCCGGCCCCAGATCGGGTAGAGCTTGGAGAGCGTGGTCTGCACCAGGTCCTGCGCCTGGTGCCAGTCCCCGCACATCAGGTACGCGACCTGGAAGAGCCTGCGGGCCCGGCTGGCCGCGAACTCGTCGAAGTCGAGCGCCTCGTGCATCTGGTGGTCTCCCGGTTGGGCGGCGGAACGGCACCGTTCGAATCGGTGCCATCCGTATACACGCCTCACCCACGGCGCAGGTCGCACTCGAGGTCGGAGCCGTGCCGAATCGTTGCCTGCCTGTACCTTGACGCGTTCCTGGCCCGGTCATATGTTCGGCGCTGCAAGTTTCCAGAAAGTTTCAGAAACTTTCTGCTCAACCGGCTGCCCCACCCAGCCCCCCCAGGAGACAACGTGGTCCCCTCGCTCACCAGCCCCCCGCCCGTCAGATCCGTGAGATCCGCCGGGTCCGCCGGATCCCGCCACCCGCGCCGCCGGGCCGCCGTCGCACTCGGCGGGCTGCTGCTCTCGTTCGCCCCCGGTCTCGCCGCCGCGCCGCCGGCCGAGGCCGCCCCACCGGGCAACAAGGACGTCACCGCCACCCTCTTCGAGTGGAGCTTCGACTCGGTCGCCAAGGAGTGCACCAGCACCCTGGGCCCGAAGGGCTACGGCTACGTCGAGGTCTCCCCGGCCGAGGAGCACATCCAGGGTCCGCAGTGGTGGACCTCGTACCAGCCCGTCAGCTACCAGATCGCCGGCCGGCTCGGCAGTCGCGCGCAGTTCCAGAACATGGTGAACACCTGTCACGCCGCGGGCGTCAAGGTGATCGCCGACGCGGTGATCAACCACATGACGGCCGGCTCGGGCACCGGCACCGGCGGCACCGTCTACACCAAGTACAACTACCCCGGTCTCTACCAGGACCAGGACTTCCACACCTGCCGCCAGCCGATCACCAACTACAACGACCGCACGAACGTGCAGGACTGCGAGCTGGTCAACCTCGCCGACCTCGACACCGGCAGCCCGTACGTCCAGCAGACCATCGCGAGCTACCTGGACGACCTCGGCTCGCTCGGCGTGGACGGCTACCGGATCGACGCCGCCAAGTACATCGCCGCGACCGAGCTGGCCGCGATCAAGGCGAAGATGAAGAACCCGAACGCCTTCTGGGTCCAGGAGGTGATCTACGGCGCCGGCGAGCCGATCCAGCCGAGCGAGTACACCGGCAACGGCGACGTGGACGAGTTCCGGGTCGGCACCGACCTCAAGCGCATCTTCACCAGCGACAAGCTCGCCAACCTGAGCAGCTGGGGCGCCTCCTGGGGCTACCTGCCGAGCAGCCAGGCCCGCAGCTTCATCGACAACTGGGACACCGAGCGCAACGGCTCGACGCTCAACTACACCTACGGCAACACCTACACGCTCGCCAACGTCTTCCTGCTGGCCGAGAACTACGGTTCGCCGAACGTCTACTCCGGCTACCAGTTCAGCGACATCGACGCCGGCCCGCCGAACAACGGCACCGTCAACGCCTGTTACCAGGACGGCTGGAACTGCACCGAAGCCTGGCGGCAGATCGCCAACATGGTGGGCTTCCGCAACGCGGTGACCGGCACGCCGGTGACGAACTGGTGGTCCGACGGCAACAACGCGATCGCCTTCGGCCGCGGCAACCTGGGCTACGTCGCGCTCAACCACGAGAGCGGCGCGATCACCCAGACCTTCCAGACCTCGCTGCCGGCCGGCACGTACTGCGACGTCGAGCACGGCGACCCGGTCGCGGGCGGCGGCTGCACCGGCCCGACGTACACCGTCGGTGCGAACGGCCAGTTCACGGCGACGGTCGGCGCGGGCGACGCGGTCGCGCTGTACGTGACGAAGGGCGCGAGCGCGAACGTCACCGGCGCCTCGTTCGGGGTCAACGCGACCACCTCGCCCGGCCAGAACGTCTACGTGGTCGGCGACAACCCGGCGCTCGGCGCCTGGGACCCCACGAAGGCGCTGCCGCTCTCCTCGGCGGCCTACCCGGTCTGGAAGCTCGACCTGGCGCTGCCGGCGGGCACCTCGTTCCAGTACAAGTACCTGATCAAGGACGGGAGCGGCAACGTCACCTGGGAGTCCGGGGCGAACCGCACCGCGACCGTGCCGTCCAGCGGAGAGGTGGCGCTGAACGACACCTGGCGGCCGTAGCGGCTGTCCGGCTCCGGCCGAAGGGAACGTCCGAGCGGGGCTGATCCGGTGCGTCGATGACGCCGGGTCAGCCCCGTCCGACGTACGGCATCGTGGTGGCCAGCACGGTCGCGAACTGCACGTTCGCCTCCAGCGGCAGCTCGGCCATGTGGCGCACGGTGCGGGCGATGTCGGCCACGTCCATCGTCGGCTCGGGTGCGATCCGGCCGTCCGCCTGCCGCACGCCGGTGCTCATCGCGGCCGTCATGTCGGTGGCCGCGTTGCCGATGTCGATCTGGCCGCAGGCGATCCGGAACGGGCGGCCGTCCAGCGAGAGCGACTTGGTCAGGCCGGTGACCGCGTGCTTGGTCGCGGTGTACGCGATCGACTGCGGGCGCGGGGTGTGCGCGGAGATCGAGCCGTTGTTGATGATCCGGCCGCCCTGCGGGCGCTGCCCCTTCATCTGCCGGAACGCGGCCTGCGCGCAGAGGAAGGCGCCGGTCAGGTTGAGGTCCACCACCGCGCGCCAGTCCTGGTAGGAGAGGTCCTCCAGCGGGACCGGCGCACCGAACGTGCCGGCGTTGTTGAAGAGCAGGTCGATCCGGCCGAACCGCTCGGCGGCCTCGGCGAACAGCGCGTCCACCGCGGCCGGGTCGGTGACGTCGGTCGGGATCACGGCGGTGGGGGAGCCGCCCAGCGCCGCGGTCTCGTGCAGCGGCTCGGCCCGGCGGCCGGCCAGCACGAGCTGCCAGCCGGCGGCGGCGAGTTCGAGCGCGACGGCCCGGCCCACGCCGCTGCCGGCTCCGGTGACGACGGCGATCTGCTGCGGCATGCGGGGCTCCCTGGGCGGGCGGTGTTCGGATGGGCGGTGTTCGGATGGGCGGTGTTCCGATGGACGGTGTTCGGATGGACGGTGCTCGAACTCATCGATGGCCGGTGCTCAGATGATCGCCGAAGGCGGCCGCACTGTCATTCGTCGGATCCGCCAGCCGGGCAACGCGGCGATGACCCCCCGATCAGCGGATCGACCCCCGCCGATCGACTGGACTTTGCCGAACTGTGCACCGTTTTGGTGAGGAATTTGGCAAACATTGGCCTGCTGGCCAGGCTGGTCGCAACCAGGCGAGGTCCGGACCACGTCATAGGATCAACTACACCGCGCGCCGCCTTTTTCGAGGTCCGCGCCGCCCGGACCCAGCCGTGACTCCGGGCGCCACCCACCAGCCGGAAGTGTCCTGTCGTGCAGCCGCCGTTCGCTCGCCCACGTGCAGTTCTGTCCGCCGCCGCCGTACTCGCGCTGGCCGCCTCGCTCTCCGCGTGCGGAGGTGGCGGCAGCGGCACCGCGGCGGAGGGCAAGCCGGTCGGCAGCGCGAAGCCGACCGCCTCGGCCGCCGGCGGCGCCTCGGGCGCGGCCTCCGCAGCTCCCTCCGGTTCCGCCTCCGCCTCCGCCTCCGCCGCCGCGCTGCCCAGCGCGTCCGCGTCCGCGTCCAGTGGCAAGGTGCAGCTCCCGACCGGTCCGGCTGCCCAGCTGACCAAGGCCCGGGACACGGCTGCCGGCCCGATCATGATGACCACGCTGAACGGCCCGAAGTCCGGGGTCAGCGCCAAGGTCTGGATCTGGCTGCCGCCCGAGTACAACGACCCGAAGTACAAGGACTACGGCTTCCCGGTGCTCACCCTCTACGCGGGTGGCCAGAGCAACGGCTACAACACCTGGACCGACAACCAGCTGCCGATCCAGGAGCAGGACGAGGACCTGGTCAAGCAGGGCAAGGCGCACCCGTTCATCATGGTGATGCCGGTGCAGAACCTGGTCTCCGCCGAGAGCCAGACGCTCGACTGCAGCGACATCCCCGGCCAGCCGAAGATGGGCACCTGGATGTCCCAGGACATCCCGGACTTCGTCCGGGCCAACTTCCGCACCCTGAAGGGCCGGGACAGCTGGGGCCTGATGGGCGCCTCGACCGGCGCGTTCTGCAGCGCCAAGATGGCGCTCCAGCACCCGGACGTCTACAAGGCCGCGGTACCGATCGACGGCTACTTCAACCCGGACTCCTCGTTCTGGAAGGGCCACGAGACCGACCGGCTGGCGAACAGCCCGGACGTCCTGGTCGCCCAGAGCAAGGCCGACGTGCGGATGCTCGCGACCGCCGGCGGCGCGACGCCGGACGAGGTCAAGCTGGTCAAGGCCTGGGTCGCCAAGGCCGCGGCGCCCACGAAGATCGACTACTACGAGCAGCCGAACGGCAAGCACCTCACCTCGCACTTCAAGAAGATGATCCCGGACACGCTGGAGTGGCTGACCCAGAACCTGGAGGGTCCGTCCGCGAACTGACGGACCGTCCGGGCCGGCCGGCTCGGCACTGTCCGATTCCTCCCTGCAGTGGCTCTGACCTGCACGGCAATCGGGCATTGATTCGCCTCTGATCGACTGCGACCACTCTGGACCATGGCGCCGCCCCTCCCGCTCACCTACTCGGGAGGGGCGGCCCGACCCCCGTCCGTGAGCCCGTCATGACAGTCCTGAAGAGAGTGCCATGCAGCCGCATCTGCTGTCCGTTCCCGCCCAGCGCGGCCCTAGTGAGGCGGCGCCGGTCGTGCGACCCGTCCGATTCTCCGGCCTGCGGCTGGTGCACGCGGCCCTACGCCGCGACCTCACGCGGATCCCGACCGCGCTGCGGCTGCTCCAGCCCGGTGACGATGACACCGCCGCGGCGTTGCAGCGGCACTGGGACTTCCTCACCGCGATGCTCACCTGCCACCACGAGCAGCAGGACGTCCGCCTCTGGCCGCTGCTGCGCCGTTTCGCCCCCGAGCTGCGCCTGCTGGTGAACTGGCTGGAGGACGACCACCACAACCTGGACCACTCCTTCACCCGCACCACCACGCTGATGCGGGTGGCCACCCGCGACCCGGCCAGCGCCTGGCCGGTCGCCTACGCGGTCGAGGAGCTGGCCGCCCGGCTGGAGACGCACCTGCGGATCGAGGAGGAGCAGGTCCTCCCGGTGATGGCCGAGCTGCTCGCGCCACAGTCCCGGGTCGGCACCCTCAGCGAACTGCTCGACCTGCTCCGCCTCGCCGACGGTCCCGGGGCACCCGACGCGCTCGCCTGGCTGCTGGAGGGCGTCGCCCCGGAGCAGATCGAGGCCCTGCTCGCCGAGTGCGACGACCTGACGGCCCGCCAGTGGCCGCACTGGCAGTCGGTCTACGCGCGGTGCTCGGGCCGGCTCTGGGGTGCCCAGGTGCAGTCCGACGTGGACTGAGCGCAGCCGGGCTTACTGTTTCGTCTTCTTCGCCGCCGCGACGATCTTCGCGGTGGTGTGGAAGAACCGCGCCGTGGCCTGGCCGCGGTAGGACTTGCCGAAGACCGTCCCGGGGGTGCCCGCCGGGCGGCCGTTGATGATGTGCGTGACGACGAAGGCGGCGCCCGGCGTGGCCGCGATGACCTCCAGGTCGCCCTTGGGGCTAACGGCCGGCAGGCTGAGCTCGGCCGGCAGCGGCTCGGAGAGGAAGAGCACGCAGAGGCGGATGTCCGGGGTGACCTCGATGCCCGCGAACGGGTCGGCCGCGAGCAGTTCCTCGACCTCGGTGACGGTGCGCAGCATGGTCGGCACCTCGTAGCCGAGGGCCTCGTGCAGGTGCCGCTCGATCCGGCGGGTCAGCTCGGCCCGGTCGGCGGCGGTGTTCGCGACGTCCGCGTCGTTCACGGTGAAGAAGACGTTGCCGCTCTGGATGTAGCTGCGCACGTCGCCGAGGCCGAGCTCGGTGAAGAGCGCGCGCAGCCGCTCCATCTTGACGGTGCGGCCGCCCACGTTCACGGCGCGCAGGAAGGCGATGTAGGTCGTCGTCTGGTCTGCCACCCGGCCAGTGTGCCGCACGGCTGTGACAACGCGGGCCGGCGGCCGTCCGGCCGTCCGTCACGCCGTCCGTCTGTCAGCCGGGCAGCACCGAGCGCAGCACCTCCGGCGTGCGGGCGATCACCGCGTGGCCGTCGTCGGCGGTGATGATCGGCCGCTGGATCAGGATCGGGTGCTCCGCCAGTGCGGCGAGCCAGCGGTCGCGGTCGGTGCTCTCACGGCCCCAGCCGCGCATCCCGAGCTCCTTGGCGACGGCCTCGTCCAGTCGGGTGATGTCCCACGGCTCCAGGCTGAGCCGGTCGAGCACGGCCACCAGCTCGGGCACCGTGGGCGGGTCCTCCAGGTAGCGGCGCACGGTGTACTTGGCGCCGACCGCGTCCAGCTCGGTGAGGGCGCTGCGGCACTTGCCGCACCGCGGATTGATCCAGATCTCCATGCGGCCAGCGTACGCAGCCCCGGCGGCCGCGCCGACCACACTGCCGTTCGAGCGCTCCTCACGCGCTTGCCGCCGACACGCGCCCAACCGGGACTTAGGTCCCGAACGGCCGGGACGGAAGACCCCCACTCGCAGCCGCCGCCGTCCGCGACCATGGAGACGTCCCCGGTCGGTCCGAAGGAGGTCTGCTGTGTCCGCGCCCGCCGAGGTGCGCCGTACCCCGGTCGCGCTGATCCACAACGTCCTGGCCGGCCGCCGGGCCACCACCGCGCCGGCCACCGCCGACGGCGCGGCCGGCGACGCCCCGCACTGGGTGCGCTGGCTGCCCTCGCTGCTGATCCTCACCGACCTCGTCGTCGAGGTCGTCTCCCCGCAGACCACGGCCGCCGGGTTCCTGCTCACCACACTGCCGGTGCTCACCGCCTTCGGCTTCGGCCCGGTGGCGACCGCCGTCTCCGGCGTCGGCGCGCTGGTGCTCCAAGTCGTGCTCGGCACCCGGGCCGGCCACGTGTTCGAGCACCACCACCTCTGGGTCTACGTCTCCACGCTGCTCGCCGCGCTGGCCGGCACCGCGCTGTCCCGCCAGCGCACCCGCCAGGCCCGCCACCTGATCCGGGCCCGCACCGTGAGCGAGGCGCTGCAGCGCACCGTGCTGCACCCCGTGCCCGAGCAGGTCGGCGAGCTGCGCACGGCCGGCCACTACCAGGCCGCCCAGGCCGACGTCCCGATCGGCGGCGACCTCTACGAGCTCTGCGACACCCGGTTCGGCACCCGGGTGCTGCTCGGCGACGTCCGCGGCAAGGGCCTGGACGCCATCCGCACCGTCGCCGACCTGCTCGGCGCCTTCCGCGCCACCGCCCACGAGATCGCCGACCTCACCGAACTCGCCGACCTGCTGGACCGCCAGGTCCGCCGCGGCGCGGTCGAGCACGGCGACGAGGAGCTCTTCGTCACCGCCGTCCTGCTGGAACACCGGCCGGGCGCCGACTCGGTGCGCCTGCTCAGTCGCGGCCACCTCGACCCGGTCCTGCTCGCCGGCGGCACCGTCCAGACCGTCCACCTCCCGCAGGACCTCCCCCTCGGCCTCGGCCACCTGCGCCCCGCCGGCCCCGCCGCCACCGTCACGGTCCCCCTCGCCGCCGGCCACACCCTGCTGCTGCACACCGACGGCGTCACCGAGGCCCGCGACCGCACCGGCCGCTTCTACCCCCTCGCCGACCGCCTCACCACCCGCTTCCAGAACCGCGCCGCGATCACCCCGGACCAGCTCGTCAGCTTCCTCGCCGAAGACGTCTGCACCTACGGCGGCCGCGCCACGGACGACCTGGCCCTGCTGGCGCTCAGCCCGAGGTGAAGTGCTGATCATCCGATAACTGTCGCCTACCGTTACCATCCGACTACGCTTCTCGCTGTCAGTGCCGATACAACAGACGGAAGTCGTGGCATGCCCGACAGCCAGATCCCGAGGCGTTACGCCGTGGTCAGCACCGCCGGCTCGCTCGATTTCGAGTACCGCACCCCGCGCGAGATGCGGGCCGCCGTGACCCGCGGGCGCGGAGCCGAGGGGGAGAGCGGCGCCGAGATGATCTCGCAGTACAGCCCGCTGAACGTGCTCTACTTCGCGCCGTACGACCGCGCCGACGAAGAGCGCATGAACAAGGTCGCCAACGGCATGTTCTTCGAGCTGAGCGACCCGAGCCGCTACGAACCCCCGGTCGGCGACGACGCCGACGACCTGCCGGAGCCGACCGGCCGGATCGTCAAGATGCACGGCCCGGTCGCCTTCTACTCCACCCACGGCGACCTGAACGACGACGAGGTCGAGGCCATCCGCGAAGCACACCGCGTCGCCTCCGACCGCCTCCACCGGCGCGGGTGGATCTGACCACCAGCTGCTCCACACCGCCGGCGCCACCGAGTCCTGCGACCGCACCGGCCGGGCGCGGCTGGAGCCGCATCTGCCGCAGCCCGGGGGTAGCGCTGGTCGCTGGTGCGACCAGCGGCAAGTGATCGACGGGGTCCTGTTGACGGTCTCCGGCGGCATCGGCGCTGGTCGGTCATGACCCGCCGGACGCTGGTCCCGGCTCGGGTGAAGAACGCGTTCGCGCGGGTCCAGAACGCGGCGGCGGTGTCCTTGCGCTCGTCGGGCAGGATCTCGCTGTAGGCCAGGCGGGAGTGGTTGTCCACGAGGTTGCGCGGGTAGCTGTAGCCCGGCCCGGCGGCTGAGGGTCCTGTGGCCGCCGCTGTCGGGGATGTTGCCGAGCTTCTTGATGTCGACATGGACCAACTCGCCTGGTGCACTGTGCTCGTAGCGTCGGATGGGCCGACTTGTGGCGCGGTCGAGGCGGTAGCGGGTCAGGACGCGGTGCACGGCCCACGCTCATCGGATATCTCCGCTGTCTCCCTCACCATCTGACCAATGATCAGAAGTCCGGGCAGTCGAGCCCCTGGGGGACTTCTGCGATGTCGATCCCGCTGAGGGCGCCGGCGGCATGGTCAGCTCCGTTCTCGACGTCGTCCGGGTGGAGGAGGGGATCCAGGATCCCCAGGGCCGCCATGAAGGCCCTCACCGGCACCCTGTAGGCCTGGCCCATTCGCGTCACGGGGCAAGGGAACGATGCATCACGGACCATCCGGAGTGCGGTCGCCTCCGGGACACCCAGGACTTCTGCAGCCTGCCGGATTCCGATGTGCGGAGGAAGGAGATCGGAGAGCCTGTAATAAAGGTCCGCTCCGGGCAGGCCCGAGCGGGCCAGATTCGAGGTGGGCGGGGCAGTGCTCTCTTTGATTCCGGAGCGGACTTCCGCATGGTGGGCCCGTGCGAGGCCGATGTGCTCGAGGGCCTGAAGCATGGCTCCGACCTGCTCGCCCCTGATGATTTCAGCGACGTGGGGGCCTTGGGGGCTAGGGGTGCCGACGATCGATGGTGGCAGAAATGCGGCGGCCTGGGGCGAGTTGCCCGGCGAAGCGAATATCCCGATGTCCTGCCGAGCGGTTTCGCGGCCGCCGACTTTCACTCGCTCATAGGCGGTGGAGACGGCTTCTTCCACCATGGCCCCTCGGACGTGGTGCGCCGGGACACCCGTTTTCGTGCTGTGCCAGACCTTGAGCGCGACCTCCACCATGTCTGACTGGATGTCTGCCCGATCGGCGGCGAGTTTCTGGGATATGCGCCAGGATTGCGAGCGGAGGATGGGCGACAGACAGTCCAGAATGATCATTCGCCAGGTGTCGTTGCCGTCCGAGTCGTAGATGCGGCCCATGGCCACCATGGACTCCCACAGGCGACATCGAGACCCTGAGTAAGAACGGCGCCCTGCGGTGACGGCCGAGTCTCGAAACTTGGAGTAATCCGGATGCCGCTTGATGGCGCAGTCCCGAATGTTCTCCACATGGACGCAGACCGGTCCCGCGCCGCGTGAGGTTCTGACGTGGTGCTGAATGTAATCGAAGATGTCTGGCAATTCCCTGCGCCTCACCCCGATAGCCCTCTGCTCGAATGAGCTTGGCTGACGCGCTGGGGCAGGGCAATGTATGCCGGTTCTTTTAGTCCAATCGAGTGAACAATGGGTTGGGTGGCATCATTCCTGCATCGTGGCCCAGAGATTCCACGGGGGCAGAAAGCCGCCTGCCAGTGGAATCTCTGGGACGATGCGACAGGAAGAGGGGATCCTATAGGTCGTAGTACAGCATGAACATGCCTCTGACCTGCAGCTTTACAGCTCTCAGGGGTGGCGGTGCACAATCGGTGCACATACAGCCGCCTCAAGCGATGAGGGGCGTTGGGAAGCATCGCGCGGCGACGAGAACGTCTGCGTCGGCCTGTCGTCGCATGGCGCTACGCAGCGTTTCTGAACCTATTCCAGCGCGTACATATTGTGGGACCTCATTACGGAGGGCCAGCAGTGGTGCGCTCCATGCGACCGGCCCGGTCAGCGCCGGATGAGACCAGCCAGCACACGCAGCACTAGAAGCAGCTGGCCGAGCATTAGCTCCAGGACCCGCGCGGCCGCGTTCCGACGGTGGTTTCGGCGGGACCAGACCGCAGGCAGGACAACGCCCAGATAGAGCAGGAGGAAGACGACCAGGGCGACGATGCCCGGAGAGGAGAGCGTGGCCACACCGGATTGGAGGGCATGGGTGTACGGCACGAGAGGATCCCTTCGTGGAGAACTGGTCGATCGGGACTCTCGCTGTCCGGCGGGTCCGTACGGAATCCGGATTCTCTGTTTGTACAGTCGAAGCCGAGAGTGGGAGGTCACTGGGCGTACGTCGAGGGGCCGTCCAACGGCGGGGCGAGATGGATCGGACAGGCGGGGCAGCGTGCCGAGCAGTGCTGAGGAGCGGTTCCGAACAGACCTGCGGACCCTGGGGGCCTGGCGTCTCAGCAGGCTCAGGCCCGCGCCGGGTCTGCGCCGGCTCGCGAGAAGTGCCCGTGTCGAGTCACCTTCGACGGTCGGCAGCTGGCTCCTCGGACGGAACCTGCCGATGTCCGCGGAGCGCCTGATCGGGCTGGTGCGCGCGATCGGTGCTGAGGCGAAGCGCCAGGGAGTGGAGCCGCTGCCAGACGAGCGGCACCTCTTCGACCTTGACCACTGGCGCCGTCGCCATCGGGACGTCTCGGCCGAGCGGATCGGAGGGCAGAACGGTGGGACCGCGCGACAGCCGGTGCACTTGGACGGAGAGCTCGGCATCGTCGGCTCCCTCGATCTGCCGCGTCCGCTGGCTAGCTGGCAGCCCGAGTGGCTTGGTGTGCACGCTGCGATCGCCGATCCGTTGCGAACAGTCGAGACGGGCTTCGTGCTTCCGGCGTACATTGCCCGCCGCCACGACCACGAGCTGCGGGACTTGCTGACGGGCGCGGCGTCCGGAGAGAACCCCATGTTGCTTGTGCTGAGCGGGTACAGCTGCACCGGCAAGACCCGCACCGCGTACGAGGCGGTCACGACCTGCCTCACCGACTGGGATCTGGCGTATCCGAAGGACGCTGACAGCCTGTGCCGGCTGTTAACCGCCAACGCACTCGGCCCGCGCACCGTGCTGTGGCTCAACGAGGCCCAGGAACTGCTCAGCGGCCACAGCGGTGAGTCCGCCGCCGCCGCACTGCGTCGGCGGCTGGAGCAGCCGGGGCTGTTGGTGGTCATCGCCACACTCTGGCCGGGCCACTGGTACGAACTGACCCAGCGCCCGACCGGTCCCCAGGACCGCCATCCCCAGGCCAGGGCACTGCTCACGTCTGCGCGTGTTATCACCATCCCGGCGGTCTTCGATAGTTCGGCGCTGGATCGACTGCACGAGACGGACGACGGGTCGCTGGCCGTTGCCGCGCGAACCGCTCCGGACAGTTCCATCACCCAGACCTTGGCGGGTGGCCCGGCCCTGGTTCAGTGGTACGAGCAGGCGGACGGAGTGCTGGACTGCTACGGCAGGGCTGTTGTCACGGCCGCGATGGACGCGCGTCGACTCGGCCACACCTCCCCGCTCCCGCTTGCGCTGCTGGAAGCAGCCACGCCCGGCTACCTGACGAGCGCTCAGCGCGCCGCAGCTCCGGCGGACTGGTTTGAGACCGCGTTGGCCTTCGCCCGGAGTAGGGTCAAGGAGGTCGTGGCGGCGCTCGGCGACGTTGCCCACGACCACGGCATGGGTGCCCAGCCGGGAGTGTGCCGCCTGGCGGACTACCTCGACCACTATGCCCGGACGGCCCGGCGCGAGTGCTTCCCACCAGCATCGTTCTGGCACGCCGTTGAACACCACGCGGCGACCTCCGCGGACCTCTACGAACTGGCCCGCTCAGCGGAGCACAGGGGGCGACTGCGCCTGGCCGCCGCACTTTTCCGCCGTGCGGCGGACTGGGGGCACCGTCCAGCTTGGGAGTCAATCGTCACGATGATGGCGTATCGGGACCTGACAGATGAAGCCGAGACCCTGGCGCGATCGGTCCTCCGGAGCGGCGACCCGGAGCCAATGCTGGCTCTGGCCTGGACGCTAAGCGAAGTCGGCGACCCCGACGAGACCGAGCGCCTGGTTCGGGAAGCAGCCACGACCGGGCAGGCTTCTGCACTGAGCTCCCTGGCGATGGTGCTGCCTGAGGGGCCGGAGGCGGAGGCAGCATTGATGGAGGCCGTGGCGCTCGGAGATTCCGGGGCGCCCTTTCGACTGGCTAAGCTACGCCGGACCGCCGGCGACTTCGCGGAGTACGAACGGCTCCTGTGGCTGGGCGCGTCGGCGGGCGATCTGGACGCCAGGGGCGAGTTGGTGACGCTCAAGTGTCGGGCTGATGAGTGGGGCGAGGCCGAGCGCCTGGCTCGATCGTTCTCGGATCGCGGCGACGCCTTCGAACTGGCCATGATGGCTATAGAACGGGACCGGGACGGTGACCGGCCCGAGGCCGAACGGCTGGCCTGGGCGGTCGTCGAGTTGGCCGACCGGGATGTTCTTGGTGTGGCGAAGCGGCCGTGGCCGGGTGGGACGTTTGCCGCTGTTGCCGTACTGATGGGCCTGTACTTTGAATACAAGATCGACGCGGAGTCCGTTCTGAACCGGCTGGCAGAGTCCCGAAACCCGCAGACGTGGGCAGTGGCGGCCCGGTACCTGGAGGAGCGACACCCGGGCCGGGCCGAGGATCTGTACCGGCGCGCGGCAGAGCGGGGTGATCTCTACGCGCTGGAGCGGCTGGCGATGCTGGAACAGCACCGGAGCGCAGTCGGCGCCGAGCGTACGCACCGGGCAGCTGTCGATGCGGGCGGTGGCGTCGCTTTGCTCGCTGCGTTCTGGGAGGACGAGGGCAGATCGGAGGAGGCTGAGCAGGCGCGCTGCTACGGCTTGGAGATCGACGGTTCGATCGCCAATCCTTGGCCCTTCTAGCGTCGAGGCTTGACAGCAGTGAGCGAGGCGCCGGGACGTGCCGGGTGAGCGACGACATTGGCCAAGGGTGCCGTCTGCGGCGGTGCTCGGCCCGCGTCGAGGGCGCCGTAGGTGGGATGGTTTTGATGTGGATGTCCCACCCACGGGTGGCCCTGCCGGGGAGAGAGCCACGGTGTGAGCGATGATCTGCCGACGGATGTGTGGGACCAGGAGCTCAAGGAGCTCTTCCTGCGGATCGGGGGCGCTCCATGCGGGTGGAGCCCCGGCGGCGTGGATGAGGGACTGCGTGTGTCACCCCTGCCCATCGCCTGGGCCACTGCCGACTCCGCCTACGGTCAGGACTCCCACTTCCTCTGCTTCCTCGAAGACGCCCAACTCGCCTACGTGGTAGTGGTTTCCAAGTCCCAACAGGTCCACGGCCCGCGCATCGACCACCTCATCACGCAGGCCCCGCCCGAGGCCTGGCAGCGGCTGTCCGCCTGGGCCGGAGCCAACGGCGAGTGCTATGCCCCCAACTCCTTGCGGCAGGAGGCTTCGGGCGGAGGCCTCTGCGATGGAGACCATCATCCATCTGACCACGCGGGAAGTCTCCGAGTCGCCCGAGAACGCCGACTTGGCGTTGCTGGGCGTGCCGCCCCAAGCGACGCCTGGAGTGGCGGCCTCCTTCGCCCAGTCGGGCCTCTCGATACCTCACCGCCATCGTGGCCGCGTGGAGCGGCGCACCGTCTGCTGATCGAGTCGTCTCTCACCCCTGGGTAACAGCTCTGCCACGTCCGCGAGATGTCCTGCAAGCTATCCGTAGCTCCTCCGATCTGCCTGTTCAACGTAATCGAGGATGTTTGCCCTGTCGGAGGGGATTACGGCCGGCCGACTCGGCTCAGCCTCCCCGATATGAACTCGGCAGCGGTGTAGTCGTTTCCGCGTCCGGCGTCCTTGATGGCATTGGCGAAGGATTCCGCATCCTGGGCGGAGAGGCGGCTGCTGCGGACCATGTGTGAGAGCAGCTTGTGCACGCTGAAAGGCGTGAGGTTGTGACAGACCGACTCGACACGCGCGTTGTAGTCCTCCGAGAGCAGGTGTGGGTCCGCGTGCGTCAGTTGCTCGGCCATGGCCATGATCACCGACTCAGCCCAGTGCTCTCCTTGATGTTTCAGCGGGCGTCCGCTGCGCATGATGTTCTGGATCTCCAAGACCCGCACCGCATCGATTTTGAGGGCGTTGGTGTTCACCGGCTCGCCCAGCCAGGTGAGTTGGTCTAGGGCAAGGGTAGCCAGAGCGTTCTCGCCCGGACGGCCCTGGCTGGCCAGGCGTTTCAACTCGTCGATGACGACATCGAGCAGGACGCGGTGGTGCTGGCCGATCTCCTGTTGGACAGATTCCCGCAGCGAGTCGTCGGCTGCAAGGGTCAGCAGAGAGGACGTGTCGATGAACCACAGCTGGGGCTTGGTCGGCACGGGGCTGGACACCGCGCCGTTCCCGCTCAGGCGAACACCTCGGAATCGGGCTCCATCACCGCGTCCCACAGCGCATCGTCGTCTTCGCGTTGGAGCAGCGTAGCGATTACGCCGAGGCCTACCCGCTCCTTGCGGGCGGCTTCCGCTGCGGTGGCCAGGAGCCGTTCAGGTGCCCTAACGGTGTGCAGCGGAGTGATGCCGGCCCCAGTGGGGGCGACGGAGGTATGCCGGCCGACAAGGTTGCCAACATGCAGATTGCGGAGTTCCTGGCCTTGCTCGAACGTGATCAGATGCATAGGACACAGCTGATAAACCAGGGCACTCAAGGAGACGCCGAACTGCTCCATCAGCGCAACCAGGCTGCGTTCGGTGACACGGCCTGCACTGAGCCATCCCAGAGTCTCCCGAATTCCGTTCTCCGGCATCAGCAGGTGTCCGGCGAAGGCATTGACGCGCCGCTCCTGCTGGTTGTCGGCGAACATGTCCTGCGCGCTCTCGTCGATGACGTCCCTGGGGTCGCCGAAGAGGTGGTGCCCGAGTTCATGCGCAAGAGTGAAGCGGACGTGCCCTTGGGAGAAGTCGGTGCTAGCCAGGATCAATGCCACGCTGTCCCCGTGGACGCACAAGCCATCCACGTCGGTCCCCAATGGTGACAGTGCCACGTCGACGCCGAAATGGCGCTCGATAAGGCCGGGCAGGTCGCCCAGCTCGTGTGATCCGAGTCCTAGCGCTTTGCGCGTGTACTCGGCAAGCTTCTTGCCCTGGCGTTGCGCCTCAGCCCGGTTGCGCGGCTGCTCGCGCATCTCATTCCGCGCGAACGCCAGCACATCCCTTCCGAGGGGGCTGCCCGTCGCGGGCATTGACTCCGCCCGCTGGGCCAGGATGTCCTCGACTTCCAGCAGTTCCAGGGCGCGCCGCTTCGCGCTGCTGTCCTCATCGCGACCGGCGTTGCTGGCCAACCGGTGTGCCATCGCCACGGTGGGACGGCATGCCTGACCCAGCAGATAGGCGACAGTGACGCCCAGTGCTTCGGCCAATTTCGGCAGTTCTCGAACGTGCACCTTCCGACTGCCCGTCTCGATCTTCGAGACCTGGTCCTTGGCGAGTCCTACGAGGCTGCCCAGTCCTTCGCCGGTCAGTGCCTGCCGCCGACGGGCTAGCTTGACTCGCTGCCCGACTTCGACATCAGTGGCAGTAACCGGCCCGGTGGGCGTCAGTAGACCCAACGCCCCCATGCCAGTCAGTCCGTGCTCCATATGTGCCTCCCGCCAGGCATCGTCTCCCCTAGTGCAAGGATGGCAACCACCCGCGAAGATCGCAACTATCTCTACGCTTCCGTTGCGAATCTGCGGTTGCTGCAGGTCCCGAACAGGTGCTGAAGCTCCTGTCAGCCGTATTCTCCGAGGGCTCCGCGGTCGGGGCGTCGCTGGGCATGTTTCCGGCGGCAGGTCGGCGCTGGGGTTCACCAGTTGAGCTGGTTGCTTCGATGCCAGGGGGCCTGCGCGGAGTTGGCCTACCGCCCGAAGCAGCGGGAACTGGGAGGCTGGCATCGGGCACCACGCCAGCTCGGGTACTTGCGTAAGGTAGTAGCGGCGGTTGTGGCTGAGCTTCAGACTCGATGGCATAAGCCTTGCCGCGCTGTTGGACGTAGTGATCGAGATGTCCGCGCCACCGTTTGGGCCGCGCCCGCCACGTGCTTCGCAGCCCGCTGCGCCCATTCGTGTCCTCAAGGTGCGCTTCGGCGAGCACGTGCCTGTCCGCCCGACGGGCGCGTGGTGGCATAGCCCGCTCGATCCGATCCGGCGCAGACAAGAACACGTGGCCCGGTCGGATGGGCTCCCGATAACTCAGTTGCGCCCCGCCCGGTCGGGCGGGGCAACCCGCACGCTCGGCGCAGGTCAGTCCCAAATCCGCTCGCGGGTGCGGTGGGGCGGGTTGACGGCCTACAAGTCGAGGATCTCGGCGTGCGCGGGGCTGGAGGCCTCGATCCAGGAGGCGGAGTAGGCCTCGATGCGACTCCGACGAGGTGGGTGAGAAAGCCAGCGGCTGTCCAAGTTCGCAGCGGCGGCGATGCTGACGGAAGCTCAGACCGAGGAGCCGGCCTGCGGATTCGACGCATTTCGCCAAACCAACGCACTGCCGTCCGGGGCTTGGCTTCGGCGAGGTCAGCGTCAGCCAGAGCGAATACTCCGTGTGACCATCATCTTGTGCGTGCCGAGGGCAGCGGCCTGCCAGGCAAGAGGGGGGCAGGACCAGCCGCAAGTTCGGCTTGCGTGCACACTCGGTGCACATCGCGGCGACGTTGCGGGCCTGACGCCTGTCACCCGAATCCGTCTCTGCAGGTCAGTGAGGTGCTGACCTGCAGAGACGTAGAGGTGTCGATCTGCGTTTCCGCAGGTCAGAGGTGCCTCTACAGGTCGAAGTAGAGCTCGAACTCGTGCGGGTGCGGCCGCAGGGCGATCGGGGCGATCTCGTTGGTGCGCTTGTAGTCGATCCAGGTCTCGATCAGGTCGGGCGTGAAGACGCCGCCGGCCAGCAGGTACTCGTGGTCCTCCTCCAGGGCCTCCAGGACGGCGGGGAGGGAGGCGGGGACCTGGGGGACGCCTGCGTGCTCGTCGGGGGCGAGCTCGTAGAGGTCCTTGTCGACGGGCTGGAGCGGCTCGATCTTGTTCTTGATGCCGTCCAGGCCCGCCATCAGCATCGCGGAGAACGCGAGGTAGGGGTTGGAGGACGGGTCGGGAGCCCGGAACTCGATGCGCTTGGCCTTGGCGTTGGATCCGGTGATCGGGATCCGGATCGCGGCGGAGCGGTTGCGCTGGGAGTACACCAGGTTGACCGGGGCCTCGAAGCCGGGGACCAGGCGGTGGTAGGAGTTCACCGACGGGTTGGTGAAGGCGAGCAGCGAGGGGGCGTGCCGGAGCAGGCCGCCGATGTAGTACCGGGCGGTGTCGGACAGGCCCGCGTAGCCCTGCTCGTCGTAGAAGAGCGGGGCGCCCTCGGCCCAGAGGGACTGGTGGACGTGCATGCCCGAGCCGTTGTCGCCGAAGATCGGCTTCGGCATGAAGGTGGCGGTCTTGCCGTTGCGCCAGGCGACGTTCTTGATGATGTACTTGAACAGCATCAGGTCGTCGGCGGCGTGCAGCAGCGTGTTGAACTTGTAGTTGATCTCGGCCTGGCCGGCGGTGCCGACCTCGTGGTGCTGGCGCTCCACCTCCAGGCCGGAGTTGGCCAGCTCCAGGGACATCTCGGCGCGCAGGTCGGCGAAGTGGTCGACCGGCGGGATCGGGAAGTAGCCGCCCTTGTACTTGACCTTGTAGCCGCGGTTGCCGCCCTCCTCCACCCGGCCCGAGTTCCAGGCGCCGGCCTCGGAGTCGATGTGGTAGTACGAGGCGTTCGCGCTGGTCTGGAACCGGGCCTCGTCGAAGACGTAGAACTCGGCCTCCGGGCCGAAGAAGGCGGTGTCGGCGATGCCGGAGGAGGCCAGGTAGGCCTCGGCCTTCTTGGCGACGTTGCGCGGGTCGCGGCTGTAGGCCTCGCCCGTGATCGGGTCCTGGATGAAGAAGTTGATGTTGAGGTGCTTCTCCGTCCGGAACGGGTCCAGGCGGGCGGTGGCCAGGTCGGGGACGAGTGCCATGTCCGACTCGTGGATGGCCTGGAAGCCGCGGATCGAGGAGCCGTCGAACATCAGGGTCTCGGCGGGGTCGAAGGTGGCCGCCGGGACCGCGAAGTGCTGCATGACGCCCGGCAGGTCGCAGAATCGCACATCCACGAACTTGATGTCGTTCTCGGCGATGTACGCCTTGACCTCTTCGGCGTTCTGGAACATCAATCCTCCTCTGCCCGACCGCGCGGCGGCCGGGATCAGACGTGCACCGAGCCAGTCGTCCCAACCGGCCTATGGTGCGGCTCACCATAGGAATCGGCCGTTTCCTGTCTGTGACCCGATCGTTTCACCCATGTTAACCAGCAAGGCCCGAATGGGCGGCAAAGCTACCCGAGAACGGGCAAAGCGCACCGGGAGGCGGGTGAGGCTCCTGTGGTGGTCTGGACCACTCGTCCGAGCAGCCGGACGCGGATTCACTCTCAGGTGGAACGGCGGCGGACGAACGCTGCTGAAGGGGTGCCGACGAAGATCCGCCCGGTCTGCCCGGATACTGTGGACGCGTGGACAGCAGAGAAGCACTGGGATCGTGGATCGAGGGCCCGAAGGCCGCCGCCGAGCGGATGGGCGCCGACTTCGGCTACCGCGGTGAGCGGCTCGGCCGCCCGCAGACCGGCCCCGGCTCGATGGCCGGCCCGGGCCGCCGGCTTTGCGCGCTCTTCGTGGACGGCTGGCTCGCCAGCCTGGTCGCGTACGGCACGCTGGCGCACGGCAACCTGCAGAAGGCCAACCTGCTCAGCATGCCGGTCTACTTCGCGATGGCCGCGATCCTGTTGTCGACCACCGGGACGACCTTCGGGAAGCGGCTCTTCGGGATCCGGCTGCTCCGGCTGGACGGCTCGCGGGCGACCATTCCGCAGGTGCTGCTGCGCACGCTGCTGCTCTGCATGGTGGTGCCGGCGGCGGTCTGGGACCGGGACAGCCGGGGGCTGCACGACAAGGCGGTCGGGACGGTCGAGGTCCGGATCTGAGTCGAAGCCCGGATCGGAGTCGAGCTCCGGATCTGATCCGGGCGGACATTGACCGGGAGAATGCGGATACGGAAAAGGCCCCGCCGAGGCGGGGCCTTCTTGCTGGGTGCGGCCGGGTGCTGCCGGTCGCGCGGGGCTCAGCGCCCCTGGCCGCCCTTGGGCATCCGGGCACCCTTGGGCATCGGGCCCTTGGGGATCGGTGCCTTGGAGAGCAGGTCGCCGAGCGCGCGGAGCCGGTCGTTGGTCTCGGTGACCTGCGCGGGCGTGATCGCACGCGGTAGACGCATCAGGTGGATCTGCAGCTTCTTCAGCGGCACCTCACCCTCGCCGTCGCCGACCACGATGTCGTGCACCGGCACGTCGCCGACCACGCGCGACATCTTCTTCTTCTCGGCGGCGAGCAGCGGGCGGACCCGGTTCGGGTTGCCCTCACCGATCAGCGCGATGCCGGCCCGGCCGACCGCGCGGTAGACCGCGTCCTGGTTGCGGGTGACCGCGACCGGGGTCGGGTTGGCGCTCCAGCCGCGCTTGATGTTGTTCAGCACCGCCGCGGCGGCGCCCGGCTGGCCCTCCATCTGCCCGAACGCGGCCCGCTCGGCCCGACGGCCGAAGACGATCGCCGCGGCCAGGAAGGCCACGATGAAGCCCAGGATGCCCAGGTAGATCGGGTGGTCGATCGCGAAGCCGATGGCGAGGAACACGCCGAAGGTCAGGAGGCCGACGCCGCCGATGATCAGACCGATTTTGGTATCGATCTGCTTGGTCATGATGTACGCCTGGCGGATCTGCTTGAGTCGCCCAGGTGTCTCGGATGTTTCCCTCGCCATGATGGTCATGGTACGTGTCAGGGACATCGGATATCGAAGCCCGGTCCCGGTTCGGGCGAAACCACGCGCGAAATCGTTACGGTCAGCGGCCCGCTCCGGCGGTCAGCAGCTGCTCCTGCGCCGCCTCGCGGTCCGCGGCGTGGCGGCGGTTCTCGCAGACCGAGGTCCACGCGTTCAGCCGGGCCTGCTTGCGCCCGCCCGCGAGCAGGACGGCCTCCGCGAGCCTTATCGCCGTTCCGATGGTGCTCCGCACGTCCGCCGCTCCCCTCACCCGACCGGGTCCGGCAGCCGCCGGCCCGGTCCGAAAACCCCTGCGCCCAGTCTCCGCCACGGCTGTTAAGCCCCCGTGACCGGCTGGTCAACCCCTGGTGAAAGCGTGTGGGGCCCGGAGTCGCTCCGGGCCCCACAACGCACCACCTGTCCTACGTGCCCCGCGTCCTACGTGCCCCGCGGATGCCCGGGTGCCGGGGCGCGGATCAGACTGCGGCGGTCCGCTCGCGGTGCTCCAGCGCCTGCCGGTAGAGCCGCCCGGCGCGGTAGGAGGACCGCACCAGCGGGCCGGACATCACACCGGCGAAGCCGAGCTCCTCGGCCTCCTCCTGGAGCTCGACGAACTCGTGCGGCTTGACCCAGCGCTCGACCGGGTGGTGCCGCAGCGAGGGCCGCAGGTACTGCGTGATGGTGATCAGCTCGCAGCCGGCGCCGACCAGGTCGGCCAGCGCCTGGCTGACCTCCTCGCGGGTCTCGCCCATGCCCAGGATCAGGTTGGACTT
This sequence comes from Kitasatospora sp. NEAU-69, assembly GCF_057158765.1. Classification (NCBI taxonomy): domain Bacteria; kingdom Bacillati; phylum Actinomycetota; class Actinomycetes; order Kitasatosporales; family Streptomycetaceae; genus Kitasatospora; species Kitasatospora sp. NEAU-69. Next base: position 36,358 of record NZ_JBWXUE010000011.1, on the reverse strand, counting down.
GGTCACCAGGCCGGCCGCGCGGGCCTGCGTGATGACGTCCAGCGAGCGCTCGTAGCGGAACGCCGGGCGGATCCGCTTGAAGATCCGCGGCACCGTCTCGACGTTGTGCGCGAGCACCTCGGGACGGGACGAGAAGACCTCGGCCAGCTGCTCGGGCACCGCGTTGAAGTCGGGGATCAGCAGCTCGACGCCGGTCCGGCCGGCCTCGCGGCCGGCGGTCAGCGCGTGCACCTGGCGGACCGTCTCGGCGTACAGCCAGGCGCCGCCGTCCTCCAGGTCGTCGCGGGCGACGCCGGTGATGGTCGCGTAGTTCAGGTCCATCGTGACGATGGACTCGGCGACCCGGCGCGGCTCGTCACGGTCGAAGTCGGCGGGCTTGCCGGTGTCGATCTGGCAGAAGTCGCAGCGGCGGGTGCACTGGTCACCGCCGATGAGGAAGGTCGCCTCGCGGTCCTCCCAGCACTCGAAGATGTTGGGGCAGCCGGCCTCCTGGCAGACCGTGTGCAGCCCCTCCTTCTTCACGAGCGAGTGGAGGGCGTTGTACTCCGGGCCCATCTTCGCCCGGGTCTTGATCCACTCCGGCTTCCGCTCGATCGGGGTCTCGCTGTTGCGGACCTCAAGGCGGAGAAGCTTCCTGCCGTCGGGTGCGACAGCGGACACGTGCGGCTCCTAGAACTAGACGGGGTACCCCCAGGGTACGCCTGTGCTTGTGTGGTCTGTGCCGGGCCTGCACCCCGCATTCGCAGGGCAACCCGGACGGGCGCGGCATGATTCCCGTCCGCCGGGTCGGATGACCGCAGCGCCGGGGCCGGGACGGGTCAGCGGTGTGCGGCCGGCTCCGGCAGCTCGGCCAGCACCTCGGCGAGGCGCTTCTCGACGGTCGGGATCGCCTCGGCGACCGGCACGTCGCGGCCCAGCTCGGTGGAGAGCGAGCCGACCCCGGCGTCCCGGATCCCGCACGGGATGATCCGGTCGAACCAGGTCATGTCCGGATTGCAGTTGAGCGCGAAGCCGTGCATCGTCACGCCCCGCGCGACCCGGACGCCGATCGCGGCGAGCTTGCGGTCGTCGCCGCGCTGGCCCGCGTTGGACGGCGCGTACTCGGGGCCGGCCAGCCGCGGGTCGATGCCCAGCGGCAGGCCCATCCGCAGCGTCAGCTTGCCGATGTCGATCACCTGGGCCGGGTCCACCCGGGCGTCCGGCAGGTCGGCGCCGAGCACCCAGACGCCGCTGCGGCCCTCGACCCGGGTGCTCGCCACGCCGAAGTCGGAGCAGGCCCGGATCAGTGCCTCCTCGAGGCGGCGGACGTACGCGACCACGTCCATCGGCTCGGGCAGCTTGACGATCGGGTAGCCGACCAGCTGGCCGGGGCCGTGCCAGGTGCCCTCGCCACCGCGGTTGACCTGCACCACGGGGGTGTCGTCGAGCGGCAGGTCCTCCGGCTTGGTGCGCTTGCCGGCGGTGAAGACGGGCTGGTGCTCCAGCAGCAGAACGGTGTCCGGGATCTCGTCGGCGATCCGCAGCGCGTGCAGGCGCTGCTGCTCGTCCCAGGCTTCCTGGTACGGCACGGCGCCCTCACCGATGCCCATCCGGACGAACCGTACGTTCTCGCTCACCGCTTGCTCCTCGCCAGGTGTTCGCGGCCGTTCGGGGGACGCGACCAACCTCGCCACTGTACGCCCGCTCGCTCAGCTGTCCGAGAAGCCGTCCGCGAACAGGCTCCGCGAGGGCGTGCCTCAGTCGCCCGGTCCGAGCAGCTGGAGTCGCAGGGCCAGCTGGAGCTCCAGCGCCCGCTCCGGGCTGTTCCAGTCCGGCCCGAGCAGCACCGACACCCGGTCCAGCCGCTGCACCACGGTGTTCACGTGCACGTGCAGCTCGTCCTTGGCCCGGGCCATGCTGGCCCCGCAGTCGAAGTACGCCCGCAGCGTGCGGACCAGCTCGGTGCCGCGCTGCTCGTCGTACGCCAGCAGCGGCCCGAGCGTGCGCCCGACGAAGCCGCCGACGTCGTGCCCGTCGCCCAGCAGCACGCCGAGGAAGCCGAGCGCGTCGGCGCTCGCACCGTCACCGGCGCGGCCGAGCACCCGCAGCGCGCGCACGCAGCGCAGCCCCTCGCGGTAGGCGGCGGCCAGGGCCACCGGTCCGGTCGCGGCGCGGCCGACGCCGACCGTCACGGGCTGCCCGGCCAGCCGGGCGAGCCGCTCGGCGGCGGCCCGCGCGGCCGCCTCGGCCTGCTCGGGCCCGGCCGAGGCGTCCTCGGGCAGCAGCAGCACCACGGACTCGCCGTGCGCCGAGCTGACGCCCCGGGCGCCGGCCGGGCCGCGCTGCCCGAACAGGTACTGCGCGGCCGCGCCGGCCAGCCGGGCCCGGCCGTCCGCAGAGGCCTCGGCGACCAGCACCAGGTGCCGCCGGGTCAGGTCGATACCGAGCCGCCGGCCGCGGGCCAGCAGCCCGGCCGGATCGCGCTCGGGGGCGGTCAGCAGATCGCTGAGCAGCTCGCCGCGGACCCGGTTCTCCGCCTCGGCGCCGGACCGGCGCAGCAGCAGGAGCAGCGCGGTCACCACCCCGGCCCGCTCGAAGAGCCGGCGGTCCGGATCGGCCAGCTCGGTGCGCCCGCGCAGCAGCAGGCTGCCCAGCGGCTCCGGCCCGGCCTGCACCGCGCAGGCCCAGCCGTCGCCACAGCGCACCGCGCGCGCCTCGGCGCGGGAGCGCTCCACCGCCTCGGCGAGCCGGCGCGGCCCGCTCGGGCGCCCGGTCAGCGGCTGGCCCTCGACGTCGTGCACGGTGACCTCGCCGCCCAGCAGCACGGCCAGCTGACCGGCCAGATCGGCCACCTCGGCCCCGCGCAGCACCAGGTCGGTGAGCCGGTCGTGGGCCTGCTCGGCCCGCTGCACGGCGGCGGCGTGCGCCCGGATCGCCTGGTTGGCCTCGTTCAGCTCGGCGAGCGCGGCCCGGGTCTCGGCGAGTGCGTTGGCGGTGTCGATGGCGATCGCGGCGTGCGCGGCGAGCGAGCAGAGCAGCGCGGTCTCGTCGGGGGAGAAGGCGCGCGGTGACCGGTCGGCGGCGAAGAGCACCCCGATCACGCCGTTGCCCAGGGCCTGTCCGGGCGATCTTGTCGGATCAGCGTGCGGTGTTGGGCGCCCGGCTGGGCGTGCCGGCGGATCGTCCTCGTACTGGGCCGTACTTGGATGATTCGCCGGTGCGTCCAGGCGGGATGCCCGGCGCCGCGCGCCCGGCAAGATCGCCCGGCCAGGCCCTAGCAGCAGCGGCACGCCGAGGATCGCGACCAGGCCCTCCTCCAGCACGCCCGCGTCGATCCGGCCGGTGTGCCGGAACCGCTCGTCGGTGCGGTAGTCGGGGCTCGCGTACGGTCGCGCGGCCTGGGCGACCAGGCCGCCGAGGCCGTCGCCGAGGCTCAGCCGCAGGTTCTGGAAGAGCGGCGAGACCGACCCGTCGGTGACCCGCATGTACGTGTCCCCGGCGGCCGGGTCCGGCAGCGTCAGGTAGGCGGTGTCGGTGCCGAGCAGGCTGCGGGCCCGCCGGACGATCGCCTGCAGCACGGTGTCCAGGTCGCGGGAGGCGGCCAGGTCCACGGCCGTGTCGGAGAGCGCGATCAGCGCCGCGGCCCGGCGCCGGTGCTGGCCCAGCAGCCCGTGGACCTGCAGCGCGAGCCGGCCGGCCTCCTCGATCTCGGCCAGCGCGGCGGGCGTCGCGCCGCCCGTGCGGGCCTCGGTGAGCACGACATCGAAGTCCGTGCCCGTCGAGCCGGGGCCGGCGCCCTGGGCCAGTAGTTCGAGCAGCCGGCGCTGCGCTTGCGTCACGAGGGAGTCCATGGTGCCCGACATGCTGTCAGATCCGTCGGGCCGTGGGCAGAGCCCGCGTATGGTTCTGGCCACCACAGCCGACCGCTCGTCAGTAGTGCTCGCGGACACAGCACTCGGCGGCGCTGGACCAGCGCGCAGGCCAAACCCCGAGCGCCCCGTCTTCAACAGATTGGGCGCCCGTGCGTCACCCGTTCGGAGGATTGATCGCCCAGATCCGCCCATAGCGCCCGAATGCTCGCTACATTCACGCCGATTCCCGACAGGGGCGTCGCACAGGGCACCGGGGGGCCGGACTGCGGCGTCCGAGAGGTGTGACTGACCATGCCCCAACGGCCTGCAACCGACATCCCGGCCTACGGACCGCTCGACGACCCGCTGGACTCCCACGACCTGCGGGCCGGACAGGCCGTGCCGGACGCCTCCGTGCCCGGCCCGCGCCAGGACCGCACCCTTCCGGACGGCCCGCTGACCGCCCCGCACCTGACCGCACCGCAGCTGACCGTCCCGCACCTGCCCGCGCCGCACCTGCCCGCACCGCATCTGACGGCTCCGCAGCTGGACACCGCACACCTGGACAATGCGCTGACTGCCTCCCATCATGACGCCCCGTTGGGCAGCCCGGCCGGGCCGGACGACGAGCCCGGCACCCGAGTCGACACCGGCCGCAACCAGAACCCGCTGCTCGCCGCGCTGATCGAGGAGGCCGGCTTCTCGCACGCCGGACTCGCCCGCCGGGTCGACCAGCTCGGCCTGGAACACGGTCTCGACCTGCGCTACGACAAGACCTCGGTGACCCGCTGGCTGCGCGGCCAGCAGCCGCGCGGCGCGACGCCCGCGCTGATCGCGGAGGTCTTCACCCGCCGGCTCGGCCGCCGGCTCTCCGCCCAGGACATCGGCCTGGACGCCTGTGCCCCGGTCTACGCGGGCCTGGAGTTCGCCGAGACCCCGCAGGAGGCGGTGGACATCGTCGCCAGCATGTGGCGCAAGGACACCGGCCCGCAGTCCGAGCTGCGCCGGATCGCCTTCACCCCGGCCGGCCTGGTGGTACCCAGCCGGGACTGGCTGATCGGCCGCAGCGACGAGCAGGTCGCCCGGGACGGCTCGGCCGGCATCTTCGTGGCCGGCCCGGACGGCCCGCTGGCCCGGCTGGACCTGACGGCCGACCAGGGCGACGCACCGCGCGGCGGCGCCCCGGCCGGCCCCCGGACCGGTGCGGTCGGCGCCTCCGGCCCGGCCGGCGCCTCCGGCCCGGCCGGCGCCTCCGGCCCGGTCGGCACCGCCGGTGCGGCCGGGCGGGTGCCCTCGCAGGGCAGACGGCCGCTGGTCTCCGGCACCCGCAGCGTCCCGCTGCCCGGCCAGGCCCCGGCGCCCGGCACGCAGCAGCCCGCGCCGCAGATCCCGTCCCAGCAGCCCTCGCCGGAGTCGGCGGCCCGCCCGCCGCGGGCCGGCCTGCGGGTCGGGCGCGGCGACATCGCCGCCGTCCGCGCCGTCGGCGACCTGTTCCGGGCGCTGGACAACGCCTACGGCGGCGGCCACGCCCGCCAGGCGCTGGTCCGCTACCTGGAGAGCGAGGCCGAGCCGATGCTGCGCGGCCGCTACGGCGAGCAGATCGGCCGGGCGCTGTTCGGCGCGGTTGCCGACCTGACCAGGCTGGCCGGCTGGACCTCGTTCGACATCGCCGCGCACGGCCTGGCCCAGCGCTACTTCGTCCAGGCGCTGCGGCTCTCCCAGGCGGCCGGCGACCGGGTGCTCGGCGGCTACATCCTGATCACCATGAGCCAGCAGGCCGTGCACCTCGGCCACGGCCGCGAGGCGGTCCAGCTGGCCCGGGTCGCGCAGCAGGGCGTCGGGACGGCGGCGCCGGCCACCGTGCAGGCGCTGATGCACGCCGCCGAGGCCCGCGGGCACGGGCTGCTCGGTGACGTCCGCTCCTGCACCGCCGCCCTGGTCCGCGCTGAGCGGGCCCTCGGCGTCTCCCGTGGTGGCGACGAACTGCCCTCCTGGGCGCGGTACTTCGACGATGCCCAGCTGGCCGACGAGTTCGCGCACTGCTACCGCGACCTCCAGCAGTGGCGGCCGGCCGCGCAGCACGCGGAGAAGGCGCTGCGGCTGCGCACCGCCGCCTACGCGCGCAGCCGGGTCTTCTGCCGCATGGTGCTGGCCACCGCCCGGCTCGGCCTGGGCGACCTGGAAGAGGCGTGCGGCCTGGCGACCGAGGCGCTGCGCGCGGCCGGTGAGATGCGCTCCGCCCGCACGGTGGAGTACCTGCGGGACTTCCACCGTCGGCTCGCCCCGTACCGCGGCAGCCCGGTGGCCCGCGCGTTCGAGGAGGCGGCACGGCAGGCGGGGGTGATCTGACGGGAGGGTAGGTGTGGCGGGGTGCGGGCAGGTCAGTCGAGCGCGCTGACCTGCTGGTGGAGCAGTGCCTCGGTGGCCGCCTGGTCGCCCTTGGCGGCGGTGAAGTGGATGACCTGGACGAGGACATCGCCGTGCACGGTGACGTCCTTGACCGTGATGTCGCCTATCGAGTCGAGCTTCGTCCCGATCTCTCCCATGCCGTGGGCCGCGTCGTCGGTGAACTCTGTCCCGCTCGACGCGTCGTCCTTCCAGGTGTCGGTCAGGCCCAGATACATGCTCTGGGCGCCGTTCGCGGAGTCGAACTGGACGAGCCAGACATCGTTCTGGCTCCCGTCCGCGTTGATCCAGCCCCGGCGTGCCGAGGTGACGAAGCCGCGCTGCTTCGCCAAGCCGGACTCGTGCTGCTGAGCGCCTTGGACGTAGAAGTTCTGGACGAAACCGTCGAGGTCCATGACTCCGGTCGGGTTCTTGACCCAGGCCTTCGCGTCGGACGGCATCGGCAGGATCTTGGCCAGCAGCTGCGCACCGGCGGCGGCCGGAGCGGTGGGCGAGGCGCTGTTCGGTGCGGCGGTCACCGCGCTGCCCGGTGTGGAGGTCGCCGTCGCGGACGCGGTGGGCGACGCACTGGGTGACGTGGCCGGTGACGTGGAGCCTGCTGCGGCAGCGGCACCTGCCGACGTCACTGCGGCCTCCTGGGCGCCGGTGCCGGCGGGGTGGGCGGAGCAGCCGGCCAGGGCCGCCACGGCGGCGAGGGCCGCGAGGGAGCGGCGGTGTGGGACTCGGGGTCTGGGTATGAGCACCGAGGGATCATTGCCGATTCCGAACGGTCCGTCCAACAGTTCCCCGCCCGCTGTCGAACGGCCCGTCCTACAGCGGGCCGGCCCGCTGAGCTGCGAGGACCGACCGGAGCCCGGGCCCGGAGCCCGGGCCACCGGACCGGCGGCGCGTGCAGCGGCAGGCACCACCCGCGCCGCCACTGCCCGCGCCACCGTCACGCAGATCACCGCCACCGCCACCGGCTCCGCGGGTCACGCCGCCGCGCGGTCCTCCCGGAGTTCCTCGTTCCGGCCCATGCCCAGGTCACGCAGCACCGCCTGAGCCGCGCGGCGCCCGGACACCAGCGCGCCCTGGGCGCTGCTGGTGTCCCGGTGGTCGCCGCAGACGTAGAGGCCGGCCAGCAACCGCACCGGCCGCCGGAAGTTGTGCGGCGGCGGCATCGCCGGCACCGCGTCCGGCAGGTGGCGCACGCTCAGGAAATCCCACTCGCGCGGCGACACCCCGTACAGCTCGGCGAGCCGGGCCCGGACCACGGGCTCCAGCCCGGCCGGCCCGCCGCCGTCGAAGCCGCGCCGCCCCAGCACCGTGGTGGCGACCAGCGAGCGCCCGGCCGGCGCGTAGGACTCGTGCACCTGGCTGAGCACCAGCGAGTGCGAGACCGGCACCGGCCCGGGGGAGCGGTCGGCGTCCAGCAGCAGCATCGCCTCGCCGAGCGGTGCGCCACCGGTGGTGTGGTAGTACGTGGTCACCGGGTGGAACTCCGGCAGCCGCAGGCCGGGCAGCAGTTCGGCCGCCGAGCGGGCGTCGGCCGCCAGCACCACCGCGCGGGCGTCGATCCGGCCGTGCTCCGCCGTTCGCACGCCGTCCGCGCCGATCTCGGTCACCCGGACGCCGAGGCGGACCGTGCCCGGCGGCAGCGTGCCGGCCAGCTGGGCGGGCACCGCCGCAGTGCCGGCGGCGGGCAGCGCGAGCCGGCCGCGCGCGTAGCCGCGCAGCACCAGGTCGGCCACCCGGCTGCTGGTGGTCAGCGCCGGGTCGCTGAGCAGCGCGGCCAGCAGCGGGCGCAGGAACCCGTCCACCACCCGCGGCGGCAGGCCGCGCTCGGTGAGCGCGCGCGCCGCGGTGGTCTCCGGACGGGCCAGCAGCCTGGGCACCGGCGCGCCGGCCAGCCGGGTCAGCGTGGCGGCCAACCTGGCCTTCTCCAGCGGACTGCCGAGCGGCGAGCGCGCGGTGGCCTGCCGGGCGGGGGTCTGCTGCGGGTCGCCGACCCGGTAGCGCCGGCCGCCGCTGTGCACGAGCACGCCGGGTGCGAGCGGCCGCAGGTCGAGCCCGGCCAGGTCGAGCCGGCGGACCAGCTCGGGGTAGCCGGTGTTCAGCAGCTGGCCACCGTGGTCCAGCCGGTACCCGTCGAGCTGCTGGCCGGCCATTCGGCCGCCGATCCGCTCGGTCGCCTCCAGCACCTGGACGTCCAGCCCGGCAGCGGTCAGCGCCCGGGCGGCGGCCAGGCCGGCCAGACCCGCGCCGACCACGACCACGTCGGGGTTGTCGGGCCGGCTGCGGCGGGTGATGTGGTGTGCGGTCACGGGCGAGCTCCCTCCCTGGTCCCGGAGCTCCGGGCCGGCGGACGGCTGCGGGGTGCCGGGACGGTCCGAACAGGTGATGCCCAGTCAGTAGCTTGATCAGGCACGGGGATTGAGCCCCACGCTACCGCGTGGGTGGCACGCGCCCGGGGCACGCGCGAGAGCTGTGCGCCGGGTGCGTGCGCCCCTCGCGCCGAAGGGTGCGCGGTTGCGAGCTCCGGCGTCCCACGGCTCACACCGCAGCGGTGAATCGGAGCAGTGTATTCACCCGAAACGGCTACCCTGCGGCTTTGCGTGCCACGAGGTGCTCACCGGCGGGCGTAAACCGTTGATCAGGTTTTCTGATCAACTGGGAGTGACATGCGAACACGCATCACCAGCCTGGCCCTGTCCGGGCTTACGTCGGTCGCCCTTGTCTGGGGCACCGGCACCGTTGCCGAGGCCGCAACCGTCCCGGAGCACGGCGCGGCCAGCGAGACCAAGGGCGCCCAGGGCGCCTGGATCGACAGCGTCATGCAGGCGGCCATGGACGCGCAGTCGGCCGGCCACACCAAGATCCTGCCCCTGGTCCTGCGGGACGACTCGGGCGACGGCGAGTCCGCAGTCGCTTCGCAGCCGGACGTGCCGGCCCCGGATGCGGGGGCCCAGGAGGCCACGGCTCCGGATGCGGGCGCCGCCGCCCCGGATGCGGGCGCCGCCGCCCCGGCTGCGGACGCCGGTACCGACCCGGCGGAGGCCGGCGACCCGGCGGCCACGGCGCCGGACGTGAACACCGCTGCCGACCCGGCGGACGCGAGCGACCCCCAGCAGCCGGCCGAGCAGGGCGCGGACCGCGGTTGGAAGCCGGGGGAGCCGGTCGGCGTCGGTGGTCAGCACGGCGAGGGCTGGGTCCCAGGCATGCCGGGGAGCGACCACGGCGGGCTGGCCGGCTTGGGTGACCACGGCGGGCTGGCGGGCTTGGGTGACCACGGCGGGCTGCCCGGCCTGGGTGACCACGGGGCGCTGCCTGGCCACGGTGACCACGGTGACCACGGCGATCACGGCGATCACGGCAAGGGCGACCACGGCGATCACGGTGATCACGGCAAGGGCGACCACGGCGATCACGGTGATCACGGCAAGGGCGACCACGGCGATCACGGTGATCACGGCAAGGGCGACCACGGCGATCACGGTGATCACGGCAAGGGCGACCACGGCGAGGGTGACCACGGTGACCACGGTGACCACGGCGATCACGGCGATCACGGTGACCACGGTGTGAAGCCTGATGAGGGCGACCACGGTGACCATGGCGATCACGGCGGTCAGGGTCAGGGGCAGGGTCAGGGCCAGGGTCAGGACCAGGGCCAAGGCCAGGGTCAGAGCCAGGGCAGCCAGCAGAGCCAAGGTCAGACCGACACCCAGACGGACAGCAACACCGGTGCCAACACCAGCAGCAACAGCAACACCGGCGCCAACACCGGCGCCAACACCGGCAGCAACAGCAACACCGGCACCAACACGGGCACAAACACTGGCACCAACACCAGTAGCAACACCGCCAGCAGCAACAACAGCGGTAACAACACCGCCAGCAACAGCACCAGCAACACCGGTAACAACACGGCCGCCAACACCACCAGCAACACTGGCAACAACACGGCCGCCAACAGCAACACCCAGTCCACGAATGTCTATCTCGCGCTGACCCTGCTGAACAGCCAGTTCAACAACCAGGTGCTGCAGAGCAAGAACGAAGCGCACAACGTGAACGTGGTCAAGGTCGCCGAGGAGGAGGTGGCGCCGCACACGGGGCACGCGAAGGGGTACCCGTCGAAGTTCGAGCACCACGAGCACGGCAGCTCGTACCAGGCGTCCCGCCCGCACGGCCACGAGTTGGCTCAGACGGGATCGGAGACCCCGACGCTGGTCGCAGCCGCCCTCGCGCTGCTCGCGAGCGGTGCTGCGGCGTTGCGGATCAGCCGGAAGCTGTCCTGACCAGGTCCGTTCCAAGCGGCGCCGAGGCCAGTTCCTGAGCGTCCGTCAGTGGGCCCCCCGGGCGGGCAAGTCCGGTGGGCCCACTCGCGCGTGCCCTAGGACCGGCCGGTCCAAAGCGCCGCCCGCACCGCCTGCTCCACCTCCGGGTGCCGGAACTCGAAGCCCGCCGCGAGCAGCTTCGAGGGCACCACCCGGTGGCTGCCGATCACCTCGACCGCCATCTCGCCGAGCGCCAGCTTCAGCGCCGCCTCCGGCACCGGGAACGGGGTCGGCCGGTGCAGCACCCGTCCGATCGCGGTGGTCAGTTCGGCGTTCGTCACCGGCTCGGGCGCGGTGAAGTTGACCGGGCCGTTCATCGTCTGGTGGTCGATCAGGAACCGGAGTGCGGCCACCTGGTCGTCGAGCGAGATGAAGCTCCAGTACTGCGAGCCGTCGCCGAGCCGTCCGCCCAGCCCGAGCCTGAAGAGCGGGAACAGCCGCCCGCCGGCGCCGCCCTTGGCGCTCAGCACCAGTCCGGTGCGCGGGTGCACGACCCGGATGCCCGCCTCGGCGGCCGGCCGGGCCGCGCCCTCCCACTCCACGCAGACCTCGGCCAGGAAGTCATCCCCGGCCGGTGCCGTCTCGTCGATCACCCGGTCGCCGGTCTGCCCGTAGTAGCCGACGGCCGAGGCGCTGACCAGCACGGCGGGAGGCGCGTCCAGCGCCGCGAGCGCGGTCGCCAGGGTGCGGGTGCCGAGCACCCGGCTGGCCCGGATCTCCCACTTGTACGCGTTCGTCCAGCGCCGGTCGGCGACCCCGGCGCCGGCCAGGTGCACCACGGCGTCGAGGTTCGCCAGCCCGGCGCGGTCGACCTCGCCGCGCGACGGGTTCCAACCGATCCCGGTGGAGCCGTCCGGTTGCGGACCGAGCGAGCGGCGGTGCCGCACCAGCCGGACCACCTGGTGGCCGTCGGCGAGCAGCGAGCGGACGAGAGCGGAGCCGATCAGGCCCGAGGAACCGGTGACAGCGATACGCATGTGCCCATCCTGGCAGGCGTGTCGGCGGCACCCGCACCGTGACCCGCCTTCGTCTCCCGCTCCCTCTCCTGCCCCCTCTCCTTCTCCGTCCTTCGCACCGTCACGCCATCTCGTGCCGGGCCCGGCCGGACCGATACGGTTCGGCTGTGACCGACTCCGCTCCTCCCGGCTGGTACCCGGACCCGACCCCCTCGGCCGGGCCGGACGGCGCGCGCGAACGCTACTGGGACGGCGCGGCGTGGACCGGACAGACCCGCTTCCTCCCGGGACCCGATGGTCCGCCCGGCGGGTCGGCCGACGGCATCCCGGACGCCTCGCCGCCTTACGGCTACGTGGCCTCGTACTTCCCGGCACCGCCACCGCCCCCGGTGCCGGTGTCGCCGCAGCAGCGGACCGGGCTGATCCTCGGCATCCTGGCGGGGGCGCTCGCACTGATCACGCTCGTCGCCGCCGTCTCGATCGCGCTGCTCAGCGGCACCGGGCGGCCCGCCGGCTCGAACGATCCGCTGGCCGGTCCGCCGACGCCGGCCGCACCCGGCGACCCGTCGGACGGCCCGTCCGCCGACGTACCGCTGGCCCCGGCGGCCCCGGTCGCGCCCGACGGCGGCTCGGTCGCCGACGCCGCGCACAGCTGGACCGTCCCGCTGCCGAGCGGCTGGACCTCGGACGAGCGCGACCCGTCGACCACGGTCCTGCTGACCACCGGTCCGTACGACTGCGACCTCCCCGGCGGCTGCGTGCGTGGCAGCTTCTCGATCGACGCGACCGCAGGCCAGGGCGCGGACGCGGTCACCGTGGCCCGGCAGACGATCGCCGCGGACGCCCCGCTGCTCTTCGGCGACCTCAGCGGCCACCAGGAGCTCGCCGCCGGGCCGGTCACGGCAGCCGGCGTCGGCGGCTACGCCGTGCGCTGGCACGTCACACCGCAGCAGGCCGGCACCGCGGGCTACGTGCTGGTCGCCGCGCTGCCCGCACCCGGCGGCGGCTTCACCACGGTGGTCGGCTCGGCGGACGACTCGCCGCAGGCGCCGCCCGCCGCCGTGCTGGACCAGATGCTGACCGGCATCCGCGCCGCCGCCCCGGGCAACGGCGTCTGAGGGCGGAGAGCTCCCCCGCTCTCTCAACCCCCGAACTGCTCCCACAACTTGGGGAAACGATTCGCCATCTCGGTGCTGTCCTCGAAGTCGAACGGCACCCCCTCCGGCTGTCGCGGCTGGTTGTTCCCCAGGTCCGGCAGCGGCATCCCGGTCAGCTGCTCGTGCGCCTCGTCCGCCGCGTAGCCGAACTCCTCGGCATCGCCGTCCTCGTCCTCGTCGAAGTCGGAGGCCAGGTCCGCCAGGTCGTCCGGATGGTGCACCGCCCCCTCGAACACCTCCCGCCCCTGCGCGATCAGCCAGCACCGGAAGTAGTCGAACGCATCCTCCGACGCCCCACCGAGCATCAGGTACGCCGCCCCCCACAGCTCACGCGTGTAGGCCCGGTGGAACCGCGCGTCGAAGAGCCGGGCGAAGTCGATCACCTCGTCCGGCGTCAGCTGCACCAGCCGGTCCACCAGCAGGTCGGCCTGCTCCTCGGGGTCACCCTCGGCGGCATGGCGGGTGTCGTCGATGATCTGCCAGAAGTCGGTCTCGTACATCACCGCTCAAGCATCGCCGCTCGATAGCCCGAACGCATACCGTCCGCGCCTGCGCCGTGGCCGACGGGACCCCGATTCGGGTGAATGCGCGCACCGGATCCGCGCTCGTGCCTCCATCTGCCGCGGTGACCCTCGACCGCATCACTACGCTGGCCGGGGCGGGACGGCCACAGCGAATCGGGGAGACATGACACCGAGCACTGACCGGATCCACCGGCTCCTCACCGGCGGTGTCCGTGACAAGGTGTATCCGGGCGCCGTCTGGGCCCTGGGCGGCGCCGGAGGCAAGTGGGCCGGGGGCAGTGTGGGTGTCCTCGATCCTGATCTGCCGGACGGACCGATGCGGCCGGATACCGTCTTCGACGTCGCCAGCCTCACCAAGGTCCTCGCCGTCTGGTCCACCGTCGGCGCCCTCTGGCAGGACGGCCTGCTGCTGCTCGACGAGCCGCTCGGCGCGTACTGGCCCGAGGTCACCGGGTACCCCCTCAGCCGGGCCACCGTACGCAACCTGCTCACCCACACCGCCGGCCTCCCGCTGCGGGCTCAGCTGCGGGACCTCTACGGCAGCGACCCGGTGACCGTCCGGGCCGGTGTACTCCACGAGGCTCTGCACCGCCCGCCTGGTGAAGCCGTCGAGTACACCGACCGCGCCGCCCTGATCCTCGGCTACCTGGCCGAGCACCTCTCCGGCCGGCCGCTGGACCGGCTCGCCGCCGAGCGGATCTGGCGGCCCCTCGGGATGCGCACCACCCGCTTCGGTCCGCTGCCCGACGAAGAGGTGGCCCGCACCGCCCCGACGGAGCTCGACGAGGAGACCGGCGCCCACCTCCGAGGCACCGTCCATGACTTCTCCGCCCGCCTCCTCGGTGGGGTATGCGGCATCGCCGGTGCTTTCTCGTGTGCCGACGACCTCGCCGTGTTCCTGCAGTACCTGCTCGACCCGGCCGCTGCGCTGACGCCGCCGGGCTTCGGTCCTGCCTGGATCGAGCAGTCCCTGAGCGTCCAGACCGGCCAATTGGAGCCCGTCCGTGGCCTCTTCTGGCACCCCGCCCCCGGCACCGGAACAGCTGACGACCTGTGGGTGCACTACGGCTTCACCGGCACCGGTATGTGGATCTCGCCCGAACAGGGCCGGTGGGCCGTCCTGCTGACGAACAAGCTCTACTACACGCGCGATCGACAGCCGCTCACCGACATCCGGGACGCCTTCCGGGGACTCGCTTTCGGCTGAGTCCCCGGAAGACGATTACCGGTCAGGCACCGGGCTGGGGCTGGAGGAGCAGCTGGAGCATCGCGCTGAGGGCGACGGCGTGCTCCGGGCGGCGGCCGATGAGTGCGGCGAGGTCGGAGACCAGGCGCTCGCGGGTGGCCGGGGCGACTTCTGCGGCCAGCTCGGGGAGGCCGGCGGCGGCCTCGGGGGGTGTGGCCTGGGGTTCGCTGCTCAGCAGGTCGGCGAGCATGATGTGGACGCTGGCCGGGAGCACGTCGTCGAAGACCCTGAACTCGATCACCGCGATGTTCGTCAGGCCGAGCAGGTCCACGGTGGTCAGACAGCGCTGGAGCTGCTGGTCGAGCGCGGTCCGGTCACTGACGCAGCGGTAGGTCTGGGCGATGCCCAGATCTTGGGCAAGCTGGAGCAGCGAGTGGTGGAGCTGGGCGCCGGGGGCGTCGAAGTCGGCGAGTACGTCGGCGGCCTCGTCGGTGAGCAGGTCGTAGGAGTGGCGGACCAGGAACCGCTGGGACTCCTCCCAGGACGGCATGTCCAGCCATTCGGCCAGCAGCTCGCGGAGGATGAGGGGGAGGAAGGCCGCTTCCTTGCCGTTCCTGATCGCTGCGGCGCGAACGGCCAGGTGGATCTCGGCGGTATCGGCCAAGAAGACGCGGATTTCCTCGAGCGCTGCGACCACCTCCGACGCGACGAGTTCGTCGCTGTGCTGCACCCAGAAGACGCTGCTCTCCAGCCAGCTCCCGCAGGCGATCCACTCCTCGACCAGGGCCATCGACGCCTCGCTCAGGCTCAGCCAGCCGGGCAGCGGGCGTTCGCCGTGGACGGTGTGCCACACCTCGGCCTGCTGGGCACGCGACCGGCCGTCGGAGTCGGCGGCGGCATGGGCGCGCAGCAGCTCCCGGCTGCGGTAGGCGGTGTCGGGGTCGTCCGGCTGGGTGGCGAGTGCGAACAGCGCGGAGAGCGCCTCGGCCGATTCGCCGCTGCGCAGCAGGAAGGCCGCCCGCTCGTAGCGGAGCCCGTAGCCGGCGGGTGGATCTTCGGAGACGGCGGAGATCGCGAGGTCGAGCTCGGAGAGGACGGATGTCACGTCGCCGCTGTCGCGTTGGATCTTGGCGAGGTTGCGCAGGACGGTGACGAGGTTGGGGTTGAAGGCGGCAGGGTTGCCGGCGGCGAGGGTGCGGTAGAGGGTGACGGCTTCGTTGATGGTGGCCAGTGCACTGTCGTGGTCGCCGGTGCCGGCCTGGGCAGTGGCGAGGTTGTTGAGGATGCCGGCGAGGTCGGGGTTGAAGACGGCGGGGTTGTCGTCGGCGAGGGCGCGGTAGTGGCGGGCGGCTTCGGTGTTGGTGGTCAGGGCGCTGTAGTGGTCACCGGTCTCGCCTTGGCGGTTCGCGAGGTTGCGGAGGGCGCTGGCGAGGCCGGGGTTGAAGGCGGCGGGGTTGTCGGCGGCGAGGGCGCGGTGGATCGTGACGGCTTCGGTGATGGTGGTCAGCGCGCCGTGGTGGTTGCCGGTCGTGGCCTGGATGGTGGTGAGGTTGTTGAGTGCCCTGGCGAGGCCGGGGTTGAAGGCGGCGGGGTTGTCGGCGGCGAGGGTGCGGTACAGGGTGACCGCATGGTCGATGGTGGTCAGGGCGCTGTGGTGGTCGCCGGTGTTGGCCTGGGCGGTGGCGAGGTTGTTGAGGGCGCCGGCGAGGCTGGGGTTGAAGGCGGCGGGGTTGTCGTCGGCGAGGGCGCGGTGGATCGTGACGGCTTCGGTGATGGTGGTCAGCGCGCCGTGGTGGTCGCCGCTCTCGCCCTGAGCGGTCCCGAGGCCGGTGAGTGTCGTGGCGAGGTCGGGGAGGTGGGCGGCGGGGTTGTCGTCGGCGAGCGCGCGGTAGTGGGTGACGGCTTCGGTGTTGGTGGTCAGTGCGCCTCGCCGGTCGCCGGTCGCGGCTTGGGCGGTGGCGAGGTTGTTGAGGGACATGGCGAGGTCGGGGAGGTGGGCGGCGGGGTTGTCGTCGGCGAGGGTGCGGAAGTGGGTGACGGCCTGGTCGATGGCGGTCAGGGCGCTGTGGTAGTCGCCGATGTCGCCCTGGCGGTTGGCGAGGTTGTTGAGGGACTTGGCGAGGTCGGGGAGGAAAGCGGCGGGGTGGGAGAGGGCAAGGCCGCGGTGGATCGGGACGGCTTCGGTGATGGTGGTCAGTGCGCCTCGCCGGTCGCCGGTCTCGGCTTGGGCGGTGGCGAGGGTGTTGAGGGACTTGGCGAGGTCGGGGAGGTGGGCGGCGGGGTTGTCGTCGGCGAGGGCGCGGTAGATGGTGACGGCTTCGGTGATGGTGGCCAGCGCGTCCTGGTGGTCCCCGGTCGAGGCTTGGGTGTTGGCGAGGGTGTTGAGGGACCCGGCGAGGCTGAGGAGGTGGGCGGCGGGGTTGTCGTCGGCGAGGGCGCGGTAGATGGTGACGGCTTCGGTGACCGTGGTCAGCGCACCCTGGTGGTCCCCGGTCGCCGATCGGGCGTTGGCGAGATTGTTGAGGGACCCGGCAAGGTCGGCGAGGAAGACCGCCGGGTTGTGGTTGCTGAGGGCGCGGTAGATGGTGACGGCTTGGTTGACGGTGGTCAGTGCGCCTTGCCGGTCGCCGGTCGTGGCCTGGGCGTTGGCGAGGTTGTTGAGGGCGCCCGCGAGGTAGGGCAGGTGGGCCGTCGTGCCGTCGGTGAGGGCGCGGTAGCGGCTGACGGATTCGGTGATGGTGGCCAGTGCGCTGTCGTGGTCACCGGTGTCGGTCTGGGCGTTGGCGAGGTTGATGAGGGCTCGGGCGATGTCCGCTTGGGACTCGGGGGACGTCCCGCTGAGGTCGCGGTAGATCTGGACCGCCTCCAGGGCCGGTGCCAAGGCGGCCTCTCGCAGCCCCCGCCGCCGCAGGGAGGACGTGAGGAGCCCCAGGGCCCTGGCCAGCAGCAGCCCGTCGAGCGATCCCTGTGCGACCGGCTTGCGCAGCAGGGCGATCCCGAGGCTGCCGCCTGCCGCCGCGTGTTCGGCGAGGTG
Organism: Kitasatospora sp. NEAU-69; assembly: GCF_057158765.1. Classification (NCBI taxonomy): domain Bacteria; kingdom Bacillati; phylum Actinomycetota; class Actinomycetes; order Kitasatosporales; family Streptomycetaceae; genus Kitasatospora; species Kitasatospora sp. NEAU-69. The sequence goes on along the minus strand of NZ_JBWXUE010000011.1, from coordinate 18,946 downwards.
CTGCGTCGCGTACCACTGCGCCGCCTCTGCTGACGGGTCGCCGGCTTCACTTGCGGCCACCAGCTTCACCAGCGCCAGGGTGACGGCCGCCGACCGCTGCGTCGCGACAGGGTCCTCCACGAGCGCGGACTGATCATCCGTCAGGTATTGCACGAACTCCTGGTGGTACAGCCGGTACACCGCCGAGCGCCCGTCGCTGTCCTCCACGATGTACCGCCCGAACGTGCGCAGCGCCCAGTCGACATCACCCGGACCGTACGTCTCGCCCGAGTCGTCCACCGCGCCCGCGATCGCCTCCCAGACGCCGTCCGCCGGCAGCCCGTTGCCGAGCCCGCAGGCCAGCGCGGTCAGCAGCGCCCGCCCGGCGCCCGGAACCACGCGCCCGTCCGGCCGTACCAACTCCTCCGCGCTGTCGATGACTTCCGCGAACGCCTCCGCCACGGACTCCGGCACCGACCACGGCGAGCCCGTCGCCAGCCGCCGCGCCAGCGAGCCGCTCACCAGGTTCGCGAACAGGAAGCCGCCGCTGCCGCCCATCGCCCGCGCGGCTACCACCCATCCCGCTTCCAGCGCCGCCTGCTCGCCGACCCCGCTCGCCGCCAGCCGCCGCCGGACGTACCGCCCGATGTCCTCGGCCGTCCCCGGCTCCTCGTCCAGGTCACGCACCACCGGTCGGCGCAGCGCGAGCCGGTCCATCGCCGCCGTCCACTGCGGGTGGCCGACGTAGCCGACCGGCTTGCGCCGCAGCCCCAGCAGCACCACGGCGCTCGCCGCCAGCGGGTCGATCAGCTGCTCGGTCACCGCCTCGGCCTCGCCCGGCAGCAGCTCGTCCAGGCCGTCCAACACGATCACCGGCGCCCGCGACCCCGACGGGTACGTCTCCGCGACCAGCGCGATCAGCTCGGCGGGGGTCCGTGGTGAAGGCAGCTCCAACTGCGCTGCCAGAGTCTCTGCGATCCGCTGTGCGTCCAGGCCCCGCAGGTGTACGGCCGCCTGCACGCTGCCCACACCCGGATCCGGCTCGTCCGCCGTCGGCAGCGCTCCCGCCGCCGCCATGGCAGCCCGCTCGCCGGAGTCGGAGAGCGTGACCAGCCGCCCCAGCACCGCCGACTTCCCGCACCCGGCGCTGCCGTTCAGCATCACCAGGCCGGGCCGGCCGGCCCCGATCACGTCCACCAGCATCGACAGCACCGCGTGCCGCCCGGTGAAGAACCACTCCTCGGCGCTGCGCCCCCCGCTGCGCGCGGCCAGCACCAGGTGCTCGACCAGCGCCTCGCGCGCACCCCGGCGCCAGGACGGGTTGCGGAACATCCCGGTCGGCACGCCCGGCCCGATGCTCGCGGACTGCGGCTCCTGCCCGACGCCTTGGCGCGGGAACTGGCGCTTCACCGCGTCGATCAGCGCCTGCCCGGTCACCACCCGGTTGTGCGGGCCCCACTCGCGCCGGTACTCGCCGTCCCGCGCCGGCCCGTCGCGCAGGATCTCGGTGACGGTCCGGATCAGCAGTCCGGCGCCCTCCGCCCGCTCGTCGGGACGGGAGGAGGCGATCACGCCCAGCCAGAGCGAGCGGCCCTGCGGCACGCTGCTCGCCGCGTGCGACTCGTAGGCGATCCGCAGCGTCTCCGGGATCCCGCTGCCGGAGAAGCAGGTGTCGAGCACCAACAGGATCTGGTCCGCCCCGGAGCCGAGCGCGGCGTCGGTCAACTCCGCCATGCCGTACGTGCGGTTGCGGCCGGTGCCGTCCTTGCTGTCCTGCGCGACGAGGCGCAGTTCGCCGCCGGTCGTACGGTGGCCGTGCCCGGACCAGACCACCAGCGCCGGTGCGTGCGCGCCCGCCGCGCGCCAGTGCTCCTGCCAGCTCTCGACGCCGTCCTGGACGGCTGCCAGCGGCGGGTTGGCCAGTACGGTCGGCGCGTAGCCATCCGTCACCCCGGCCAGTTCACCGAGCTGTTCCACCGCACCCGGCAGCGGCGGGAACCGTGCCTCCTGCGCGTACCGGTCGAACACGATCCCCAGCAGCGTTCCCTGCGGCTGCTGCGGCTGCCGCGTCTGCTGCGTCTGCTCCCCGTCCCGGCTCATCGCGGCTCGCCACCCTCCAGCACCAGCACCAGCGAGGTCACCGCCGCCGCCTGCCCGTCCGCCTGCACCACCGCCCGGTACGGCCCGGGGGCCAGGCCGTCCACCGCGAGCCCGTACCGCCCCTCGCCGAGGTTGCGCAGCGTCCGTGGGCCACCCGCCACCGGCTGCCCCATCGCATCGGTCAGCGCGAGCCGCACCCGCAGCGAGTCGGCGCCGCCGCTCGCCGTCACCGCCACCTCGAACGCCTCGCCGCCCGCCAGCAGTTCGGGCGCCCGCACGCTCAGCTGGACGTCGTCGCCGCTCTCGCCACCCCGGTGGTAGCGCGGCTCGGCGGCCAGCCAGCCCCAGAGCGCGTCGCGCACGCCCGGGTTGTTCTGCAGCGCGCCGTGCTTCTCGTTCGGCGTGAACGACGCCCGGCCGCCCGGCTGCGCCGAGAGCACCGGCACCCGCCCGTCGCCCTGCTCGTCCACCCCGTCGATCAGGTCGCTCGGCACCAGCCCGCGCTCGCCGAGCAGCGCCGTGGTCGGCGTCGGCTGCCGCACCCCGACCACCGGCAGGAACTCGTACCCGGCATCCGCACCCGCCCGGATCTCCGCGTGAAAGGCTCCCGCGTCGAGCAGCAACTGCCGGTCGATGCCGTCCACTTCACCGAGCTCGCGGGCGTACCGCAGCTCGCCCGACGGCGCCCTCAGGCAGGCGTAGTCCGGGGTCAGCTGGTGCAGCGACGGCAGGCTGCGGGCGAACGCGGTCAGGTCGACGCCGAACCGGCTCAGCCCGTCCACCAGGTAGCCGAGCGCGTCCAACGATCCCCGGTGCGGCGTGCCCAGCGTGATCAGCCGGCGGGTCACGGCGGCGCCGCCCCCGCAGGCGACGTAGTGGCGGGCGACCAGACCGCCCATCGAGTGGCAGACGAAGGTGACCCTCGCCTCGGCCCGCTCGGGCGCCGAGCCCCGCCAGATCCCCAACTCCCGCTCCACCACGGCCTTCAGCGAGGCGGCGTTGCGGCGGCAGGAGAGCCGCCAGTCGTAGCCGAACGCGACCAGGTTCGCCGGCTCGTGCGGGGCCGCGCCGGGCGGCCGCCGGTTCAGCGTGAAGTTCTGCTCCAGCCAGCGCAGCAGGTCGCTGTAGCCGTCGACCAGGTTGCCGACACCCGGCAGCCCGTGCACGTCCGGCAGCAGGCCGCGCGCGGTGACGCCGTCGGGGGCCGGCCCGTCGCCGAGGTCGCGGGGGAGGGCCAGTCGCTTCATCGAGCGGCCGAAGGTCCCGATGCCCCGCAGCAGCGCGGAGCCCGAGAGCCCCCACACCTCGTGGCCGTCCGCGTCGTACAGCCGGCTCCCCAGGATCCCGGGCAGCACCACGACCAGATCCGACACAGCCTTGCGCTCGTCCACCCGCACTCCTGCCCCACCCACCCTGCCCCACCCGCCCCGATGATGCGATCACCCTATGCCGTCGGTGACGCGCTGTCCGGAGATCGGAAAGCGGGGAAACGCCGACGGCCGGCACACCCCGAGCGGGGTGCACCGGCCGTCGAACCGAGCCTGGAGCCGGCACCAGCCGGCAGCAGCGAGTACTACAGGCCGAGGTCGCCCTCGAACGCGCCCTCTTCCAGGCGGGCCTTGACGGTGCCCAGGAAGCGGGCGGCGTCGGCGCCGTCCACGATGCGGTGGTCGTAGGACAGGGCCAGGAAGACCATGTCGCGGATCGCGATGGTCTCGCCGAGCTCCGGGTGGTTCAGGACCACCGGGCGGCGCACGGTGGCGCCGATGCCCAGCATGCCGACCTGCGGCTGGTTCAGGATCGGGGTGTCGAACAGCGCACCGCGCGAACCGGTGTTGGTCACCGTGAAGGTGCCGTTCGCCAGCTCGTCCGGCTTCAGGCCACCGTCACGGGTACGGGCGGCCAGGTCGGCGACGCGCTTGGCGATGCCCGCGATGTTCAGGTCACCGGCACCGTGGACGACCGGAACGAACAGGCCCTTCTCGGTGTCCACCGCGATGCCGATGTTCTCGACGTCGTGGTAGGTGATCGTGTCGTCGTCGTTCACCCGGGCGTTGACGATCGGGTGGACCTTGAGCGCCTCGGTCGCGGCCTTGATGAAGAACGGCATCGGCGAGAGCTTGACGCCCTCGCGCTGCAGGAAGCCGTTCTTCGCCTTGGCGCGCAGCTGCATGATGCGCGTGACGTCGACCTCGACCACGGTGGTCAGCTGGGCCGACACCTTGAGCGACTCGACCATGTGCTTGGCGATCGCCTTGCGCACGCGGGTCATCGGCACGGTCTGGCCGCGCAGCGGGGACGGCGTGACCGGGGCGGCGGCCTTCGACGCGGCGGCCGGGGCGGCGGCGACGGGGGCGGCAGCGGCGGCGGCCTTGGCAGCCTCGGCGGCGGCCAGCACGTCCTGCTTGCGGATCCGGCCACCGACGCCGGAGCCGGCGACGGCGGAGAGCGCGACACCGTGCTCGGCGGCGAGCTTGCGGACCAGCGGGGTCACGTAGGCGTCACCGGCGTCGGCCACCGGAGCGGCCTGCGCGACGGGGACGGCCGGAGCCGGAGCGGCAACGGGCGCCGGGGCGGCAACCGGAGCCGGGGCGGCGACCGGAGCGGCCGGGGCAGCGGCGACCGGAGCCGGAGCAACCGGGGCAGCCGGAGCCGGAGCGGCAACCGGAGCAGCCGGGGCAACCGGGGCGGCGACGGGGGCCGGAGCGGCAACGGGAGCCGGGGCAGCGGCCGGAGCCGGAGCGGCGGCGACCGCACCCGCGGCGCCGATCAGCGCGAGCTGGGCGCCGACCTCGGCGGTCTCGTCCTCGCCGACCAGGATCTTCACCACGACACCGGCGACCGGCGACGGGATCTCGGTGTCGACCTTGTCGGTCGAGACCTCGAGCAGCGGCTCGTCGACCTCGACGGTCTCGCCCTCGGCCTTGAGCCAGCGGGTGACGGTGCCCTCGGACACCGACTCGCCCAGCGCGGGCAGCAGCACCGGGGTGGCGTCGCCGGCCGGGGCGGCCGGAGCGGCAACCGGGGCCGGAGCAGCGGCCGGAGCCTCGGCGACGGGGGCCGGGGCGGCAACCGGGGCCGGAGCGGCCTCGACGACCGGGGCCGGGGCAGCGGCAGCGGCCGGAGCAGCGGCGGCGACCGGGGCGCCCGAGCCGTCGTCGATGATCGCCAGCTCGGCGCCCACCTCGACCGTCTCGTCCTCGGCGACCTTGATCGAGGCCAGGATGCCGGAGGCCGGCGCGGGAATCTCGGTGTCAACCTTGTCGGTCGAGACCTCGAGCAGCGGCTCGTCGACCTCGACACGCTCACCCTCGGCCTTGAGCCAGCGGGTGACAGTTCCTTCGGACACGCTCTCGCCCAGCGCGGGCAGCGTTACTGAGACCGCCATGGTTTCAGCGACTCCTATCAAGTCTTGCGTACAGGAAGTTCAGGGAAAGGTAAGGACGGGTGCCGCGGCGCGGTCAGTCGTGCGCGTGCAGCGGCTTGCCGGCCAGGGCCAGGTGGGCCTCGCCGAGAGCCTCGGACTGGGTCGGGTGCGCGTGGATGAGCTGCGCGACCTCGGCGGGCAGCGCCTCCCAGTTGTAGATCAGCTGGGCTTCGCCGACCTGCTCGCCCATCCGGGCGCCGACCATGTGGACGCCGACCACGGCGCCGTCCTTGACCTGGACCAGCTTGATCTCGCCGGCGGTCTTCAGGATCTTGCTCTTGCCGTTGCCGGCCAGGTTGTACTTGACCGAGACGACCTTCTCCTTGCCGTACAGCTCCACGGCCTTGGCCTCGGAGATGCCGACCGAGGCGACCTCGGGGTTGGAGTAGGTCACCCGCGGCACGCCGTCGTAGTCGATCGGCACGGGCTTCAGGCCGGCCAGGCGCTCGGCGACCAGGATGCCCTCGGCGAAGCCGACGTGGGCCAGCTGGAGCGTCGGGACCAGGTCGCCGACGGCCGAGACGGTGGGCACGTTGGTGCGCATGTACTCATCGACCAGGACGTAGCCGCGGTCCATCGCGACCCCGACCTCCTCGTAGCCCAGGCCCTGGGAGACCGGGCCGCGGCCGATCGCGACGAGCAGCAGGTCGGCGTCGATCTGCTTGCCGTTCTCGGTGGAGACCCGGACGCCCGTCTCGGTGTACTCCACGCCCGAGAAGCGGGCCTTGAGCTCGAACTTGATGCCACGCTTGCGGAAGGCCCGCTCCAGCAGCTTGGAGGAGTTCTCGTCCTCCAGCGGAACCAGGTGCGGCAGCGCCTCGACGATGGTGACGTCGACGCCGAAGGACTTCCAGACGGAGGCGAACTCGACACCGATCACGCCGCCGCCGAGGATGACGGCCGACTTCGGGATCCGGTCGAGCTTGAGCGCGTGGTCGGACGAGATGACCCGGTCGCCGTCGATGGTCAGGCCGGGCAGCGACTTCGGCACCGAGCCGGTGGCGAGGATGACGTGACGGCCCTCGACGCGCTGGCCGTTGACGTCGACCGAGGTCGGCGAGGAGAGCCGGCCCTCGCCCTGGATGAAGGTCACCTTGCGGGAGGCGACCAGGCCCTGCAGACCCTTGTACAGGCCGGCGACGACGTCGTCCTTGTACTTGTGGACGCCGTTGATGTCGATGCCCTGGAAGGTCGCGAGCACGCCGAACTCGGCGGCTTCCTTCGTCTCGTCGGCGACCTCGGCCGCGTGCAGCAGCGCCTTGGTGGGGATGCAACCCCGGTGCAGGCAGGTGCCGCCGAGCTCGCCCTTCTCGATCAGAGCCGTCTTCAGGCCGAGCTGAGCGGCGCGGAGCGCCGCGGCGTAGCCGCCGCTTCCGCCTCCGAGGATGACTACGTCGAAAACGGTGCTGGCGTCGTTCGCCACGTCACGTCCTCCATGCATGGGGTGTGGATCGTCCGGGCCGGTGCTGGTCCGGTGTGCGGGAAACCCTTGTGAGGCGCCCAGTCGTGCCGGAAATACATCTTCGCACTTGTTCACGGCCGCTGATGTCCGGGTCCACCCCGGCGGGGGACCGAAGCGGGCCCGCGGTGCCGGCGAACACCCCCGTCGAGTGCCGTCTGTGCAGGTCAAGGCCGTACTGGTACGGCCTTTCGGCCCGGCTGCGCCGATCGGGGCGGCCGACTCTTCCGCCTCGTGGAACAAAGTTTCGCCCGTGGCGAACAGTCTTGCGTGCGACGCCACGCGTCTACCCGCCGGTAACCCGGACAAAAGCGGAAGGGGGCCCGGCGCCGCAGCGCCGGACCCCCTCAGCAGGGTCTTGCTCAGCCCTGCGCGGTCTCCTCCGCGAAGCGCAGCAGGGTGCGCACCGCGCTGGCCGTGCCGCCCTTGGGGGTGTAGCCGTACGGCGCGCCCTCGTGGAACGCCGGACCGGCGATGTCCAGGTGGGCCCACTCGATGCCGTCCGCCACGAACTCCTTCAGGAACAGACCGGCCACCAGGCCGCCGCCCATCCGCTCGCCCATGTTGGCCAGGTCGGCGACCTGCGAGTCCATGCCCTTGCGCAGCTCGGCCGGCATCGGCATCGGCCAGGACTGCTCGCCGGCGCGCTCGGCGACGGCGTGCAGCTTGTCGCGCAGCGCGTCGGTGTTGGAGAGCACACCGAAGGTGCGGCTGCCCAGCGCCAGCATCATCGCGCCGGTCAGCGTCGCGACGTCGACGATCACGTCCGGCTTCTCCTCGCCGGCCTTCACGATCGCGTCGGCCAGCACCAGGCGGCCCTCGGCGTCGGTGTTCAGCACCTCGACGGTCTTGCCGCCGTACATCCGCAGCACGTCGCCGGGGCGGGTGGCGGAGCCGGACGGCATGTTCTCGGCCAGCGCCAGCCAGCCGGTGATGTTGACGGCCAGGCCCAGGCGCTTGGCGGCGACCACGGTGGCGAAGACCGCCGCGGCACCCGACATGTCGCACTTCATGGTCTCGTTGTGGCCGGCCGGCTTGAGCGAGATGCCGCCCGAGTCGTAGGTGATGCCCTTGCCGACGAACGCGAGGGTGGCCTTCGCCTTCGGGTGGGTGTAGGCGATCTTCACCAGGCGCGGCTTGTTCTCCGAGCCGTTGCCGACGCCCAGCAGGCCGCCGAAGCCGCCCTTGGCCAGCGCCTTCTCGTCCAGGACCTCGATCTTGAGGCCGTGCTCCTTGGCAGCGGTCTGCGCGATCGCCGCGAAGGACTTCGGGAACAGGTCGTTCGGCGGCATGTTGATGAGGTCGCGGGCGCGGTTCATCTCCTCGCCGATGACGGTGGCGCGCTCGATGGCGGCCTTGGCGTCCTTGTTGCTCTTGCGGGTGGCCAGCACGACCAGCTCGCCGACCGGCGCCTTGCCGTCCTTCGGGGCGGCGTTGTCGAGGAAGAACTCGTACGCACCGAGCAGACCGCCGAGCGCGACGGCCTCGATCTCCTCGGCCGACTCGGCCGGCAGCGCCAGTGCGGCCTTCTTGGCACCGCTCAGCGTGCGGGCGGCGACACCGGCGGCCCGGCGCAGCGCCTCGGCCGAGTAGCCCTCCTCGGCCGCGTCACCCAGGCCGACGACGAGCACGAAGCCCGCCTTGAGGCCGCTCGGCGCGGGCAGCTTGATGCTCTCGCCCTCGGCGCCGGTCGCACCGAGGGTGGTCAGGACATCGGCCAGCTTGCCCTCGAACGCCTCGGTCACGGCCTCCGCGCCGGAGGCCACCAGCAGACCCTTGGGCCCCTTCGCCACGCCGATCACCAGGGCGTCCGCGCGAAGCGCGGCAGCTGAGGAGGTGCTCACAGACAATGCAGTCACGTAAATGCGTCCTGTTCTTTCGCGGTCCACGGCCGGATTTTGCGGCATGGCTTCAGCCCAAGCATGCTCCGCCGGGAAGGCGCAGGGCTACGGTGCTCACCGCATGGTAGTCCGCATGGTGGGATCCTGTGCCCCCGGGCGGACCCTGCTCCCGCCCGGTGACCGCGTAGTGACCGCGTACGTACGGTCAGGAGTGCCGGGCCGGCGGCGGCTCGGGTCGCAGACGCACGGTCAGGGGCCGACGGCAAGGCAGAGGAGCGCGGCGGCCGCCGCGGTCTCGGTCATCGCGCCGAGCACGTCGCCGGTGATCCCGCCGAACCGCCGCCGGCAGCGGCGCAGCAGCAGCCAGGCGGCGAGCTGGCCGACCGTCAGCGCCAGCGCGTAGCGCGGGTGGACGGCGCCGAGCGCGAGCGCGGCGAGCAGGGTGCCCAGCAGCGCGCCGGCCGGCGGTACGGTGCCCGCCACCATCGCGCCGAGCCCGCCGGGCCGGGCGGCCGGCACCGAGCGCAGGCAGCCCCAGCCGAGCGCGCACCGGCCGGCCACCGCGGCGGTCACCGCGGCGACCGTCCCGCGCAGCATGGAGTGCTCGAACTGCCCTGCCAGGCAGGCAATTTGACCGAGCAGAAGGAGCACCAGGGTCAGCACCCCGAAGGGGCCGATGTCGGACTGCTTCATGATGCGCAGCGCGTCCTCGGCGGGTTTGCCGCTGCCCAGCCCGTCGGCCACGTCGGCCAGCCCGTCCAGGTGCAGCCCGCGGGTCAGCGCGGCGAGCGCGGCGACCACCGCGACGGCGGCCGGCAGCGGACCGCCGCGCCAGGCGACCAGCGCGCCGAGCCCGCCCGCGAGGCCGCCGAGCACCAGCCCGACCAGCGGCGCGGTGAGCATCGCGCGTCCTGCGGAGAGACGGTCCCAGCGCTCGACCCGCACCGGCAGTACGGAGAGCGTGCCGAACGCGAACCGCAGCCCGGGTGCCCGCAGCGGGCGCGCCGACAGGTCGTCCACGGCCCGGTCGTTCGACTGCGGCACCCGGTCAGGCCCGGCCGAGCAGCTCGGCGGCGGTCGGCAGCCGCGGCGGCTCCTTCGGCGCCACCGGGCCGGCCGCCGCGATCGGTTCGGTGGCCAGCGCGTCCGAGGCGGCCTGCAGCAGCGGCAACGCCAGCACCGCGCCGACGCCCTCGCCGATGGTGATCTGCTGCTCGTGCACCGGCGTCAGGGTCAGCCGGTCGTAGGCCTTGGCCAGCGCGGGCTCACCGCTGATCTGGCCGGCCCGCCACCAGTCGGGCGCCCGGAACGACACGCGCTGCGCGACCAGCGCGCAGGCCGCCGAGACCACACCGTCCAGCACCACCGGGAGCTTGCGCACCGCGGCCTGCAGCAGGAACCCGGTGATCGCCGCGAAGTCGGCGCCGCCGGTGGCCGCGAGCAGCGCCAGCTGGTCGCCGAGCACCGGACGGGCCCGCCGCAGCGAGTCCCGGATCGCGGCGCACTTGACCATCCAGACCTTGTCGTCGATGCCCGAGCCGCGGCCGCAGACCGCGGCCGCGTCGGTCCCGCAGAGTGCGCCGATCAGCACCGCGGCCACCGTGGTCGAGCCGACGCCCAGGTCGCCGAGCAGCACCAGGTCGGTGCCGAGGTCGGCCTCCTCGTCGGCGATCGCCATGCCGATCGCGAAGGCCTGCGCGGCCTCCGCCGCCGTGACCGCGTCCTCCAGGTCGATCCGGCCCGAGCCGCGCCGCACCCGGTTGCCGCTCACCTCGGCGGGGAACTCGTCCGGCGCGGCGTCCACCGCGACGTCGATCACCCGCACCTCGGCGCCGAACCGCCGGGCCATCCGGGCCACCGGCGCGCTGCCGTCGAGGACGGCCTCGATCCGGCGGGCGGTGCCGCCCTCGGCCGGCAGTCTGGAGACGCCGAGCGCCGCGATGCCGTGGTCGCCGGCGAAGAGCAGCACCTTGGGCGCGGCGATCGCGCGCACGGGTGAGTGCCCCTGTACGGAGGCCAGCCAGCTGCCGAGCTCGTCCAGCTGCCCGAGCCCGCCACGCGGCCGGTCGAGCTCCAGCCGGAGTTCCTCGGCGGCCCGCCGGGCAGCGTCGTCGGGGCGCTCGACGAGCGAGGCGAAGGTATCGAGATCCACGGTGGTGTCCATCGGGCCGAACACTACCAACCGGGCCCTGCCCGTCAGCAGGGGTCGCCACAGGGAAATCCGCGCTCAAGCGGCGGTCGGCGGTCGGCGGTCGGCGGTCGGCCGTCAGCGGTCGGTGCTCAGCGGTCGGTGGTCAGCGGTCGGCGCGGCCCTTGATCGCGAGCACCTGCCCGGCGACCACCAGCAGCACCCGGTCCGACTCCTCGGCGATCGCCATGTTGAGCCGGCCCAGGGTGTCCCGGAACCGCCGCCCGGCGGCGGTGGCCGGCACCACGCCCATCCCGACCTCGTTGCTGACCGCGATCACCTGGCGCCCGGTCAGCCGCCAGGCCGCGGCCAGCTCGTCGCAGTCCCGCTGCACGGCCCGCTCGGCGCCGCCCTCGTACCAGGCCGCGTCGTCCCAGGCGCCGGCCCGGTCCATCACGGCGGTCAGCCAGAGCGCCAGGCAGTCGATCAGCACCGGGGCCGGATCGGCGGCGTCGGCCAGCAGCGCCGTCAGCGCGGTGGTCTCGGCGGTGCGCCAGCTCGCCGGGCGCCGCTCCCGGTGCAGCGCCACCCGCTGCGCCCACTCGACGTCCCCGTCGCGGTCGCCGCTGGTCGCCACGTACAGGACGTCGCTGTGTTCGAGCAGCAGCTGCTCGGCCCGGGTCGACTTGCCGGACCGCGCGCCGCCGAGGATCAGGGTGCGTGCCATGCGGACCATCCTGGCCCACCGAGGTTGAGCGCCGGTACGGCGGGCAGCCTCAACCCTGCGCGGTAGCCTGCGCGCAGCAGAACAGCTGCAGGACAGCTTGCAGGACAGCAGCAGAACAACGGCGCAGCAAGAACGTCATGGGAGGAGCCCGGCATGGTGTGGACGTGGCGGTACAAGGCGGCGGACGGCTCGGTCGTCACCCCGGCCGGCGAGGCGGAGGAGTTCTCCAACCAGGGGGACGCGGAGTCCTGGATCGGCGAGGAGTGGAAGCGCCTGCTGGAGGACGGCGTGGAGAGCGTCGAGCTGCTGGAGGACGAGCAGACGATCTACCCGATGAGCCTGCGGGAGGGCTGAGCGCAGCCCGCCGGCACTGCGTCACCTGGTGCGCGCGGCCAAGGCAGGCCCTACTGCTGCTTCGCGCCCACCAGGTGGATCAGCGCGGCGACCTGCCGGTACGGATCCGCCCGCCCGGCCCGGTCCTCGGCGTCCAGTAGCTGGGCGAGCTGGCGCCCGTCCACCGGCGCGGCGTGGTCCGGCATCGCGTCGGTGAAGACCCGCACCCCGTACCAGTGCCGCAGCGGCACCGAGACCTCGCGCAGCGTGGTCGCCAGGTCGTCGAGCCGGTCGGCGCGGGCGGTCAGGCCCAGCCGGTTCGTGTAGTGGTCGGAGTCGAAGGCCTGGAGCGCGGCGCGCCAGTCGCCGGTCAGTCCGGCCCGCATGGCCAGCGCGTCCCGGTTGCGGGCCAGCAGTGAGATCAGCCCACCGCGCGCGAGCATCCGGGCCAGTGAGGCGATCATCGGGTCCGGGTCGGGTAGGTACATCAGGACGCCGTGGCAGAGCACCAGGTCGAAGCTGCCGGGGCCGAACCAGCGTCCGCACTGGTGTCCGTCGCCGCTCAGCAGCCGGACCCGCTCGCGGACCTCGGGCGGCTCGGCGGCGAGCAGCGCCTGCGCGGCGCCGAGCGTGACCGGGTCGGAGTCCAGGCCGGTGACCAGGTGCCCGGCCCGGGCCAGCCGCAGCGCCTGGGTGCCCTGGCCGCAGCCGACGTCCAGCACCCGCAGCGGGGCGAGCCGGGCCCGCTCGCCGAAGTGCTCGCCGATCTGCTCGGCGACCTGGCGGCCGACCATCTCCTGGCGGACCAGGTTGTGCAGGCCGCCCTGCCGGTCCAGCCAGGCACCGGCGCCGCCGGCGAAGGAGCCGCTGCGGGCGGGCAGCCCGTGGTTCACGTAGCCGTAGCCGTAGCCGGCGTACGGCTGCTCCCGGTACTGCTGCTCACTCTCGGACTGCCGCTGGTCGTGCTGGCCGTCCGCCTGGCCGGGCAGCTCGTACCGACCGGTCCCCGACGCGGCGGGGACCCAGTCGTACGGCTGCGCTGGCAGCGGCTCGGCGGTCAGGGGTGCTCGCCCCGCTTCACCTGCGGCTTGGGCAGCCGCAGCCGACGCATCTGCAGGTTGCGCATCAGGCCGTAGCCGACCGCGCCGCGGGTGTTCTCGTTCGGGAACCGGTTGGCCAGCGCCTTGCGCAGGCCGTAGCCCAGGCGCAGGAAGTCGACGATCACCAGCACGAAGAAGAGCAGGAAGAGCAGCGTGGAGAGCAGCTGCAGTGCGGAGACCCGGACCACGCTGAGCACCAGGATCAGCACCGCGAACGGCAGGAAGAACTCGGCCAGCGACCAGCGGGAGTCCATGTAGTCGCGGGCGAACTTGCGCACCGGGCCCTTGTCACGGGCCGGCAGCGCGCGCTCGTCGCCGTTGAGCAGCGCCATCCGCTGCTTCTCGCGGTCGGCCCGCATCCGCTCGCGCGACTGCTTGGCGGCTTCCTTGCGGTCCTTGGGGACCGTCACACGGGTGCGACGGTGGGCCTCGGCCTCGCTGCGCTTGGGCGTGGGACGACCCTTCTTGGCCTGCGGGTCGCGGGCCTGGGTCGGGTCATCCTGCTCGGCCAGCGCGGTGGCGGAGGAGGGGGCTTCGTCTGAACGGCGTCGGAACACATGACAAGCGTACGTGCTGGCCGCAGCTTCCCCCAGGTCCCCCGCACCTCAGGGGACTCCCGGAGCACGGCAGGGGTACGGATCCACCCAGGGGATGAGGCAGAGCGGCACCTGGTGTAGCAGTCTTGGTGCAGGTAGGTGTACTGCGGTGATGGCCCCGCTGCACATACACTCGCACTAGATTTGGTACGAGATAGAAACCGCAGGCCGGAGAAGGGGGCACCCGAGGCCCATGAGCGACGGAATCATGAAGCGTATGGGGCTGATCTTCCGCTCCAAGGCGAACAAGGCCTTGGACCGGGCGGAGGATCCGCGCGAAACGCTCGACTACTCGTACCAGAAGCAGCTTGAACTGCTGCAGAAGGTGCGCAGGGGAGTGGCGGACGTCGCCACCTCGCGCAAGCGCCTGGAGCTGCAGCTGACCCAGCTCCAGCAGCAGTCGTCCAAGTACGAGGACCAGGGCCGCAAGGCGCTGTCGCTCGGCCGCGAGGACCTCGCCCGTGAGGCGCTGACCCGCAAGTCCGCGATGCAGTCCCAGATCAACGACCTGGAGGTGCAGTACCAGCAGCTCCAGGCCGAGGAGGAGAAGCTCACGCTCGCCTCCCAGCGGCTGCAGGCCAAGGTGGACGCCTTCCGCACCAAGAAGGAGACCATCAAGGCCACCTACACGGCCGCCCAGGCGCAGACCCGGATCGCCGAGTCCTTCTCCGGTATCTCGGAGGAGATGGGCGACGTCGGCCTGGCGATCCAGCGGGCCGAGGACAAGACCGCGCAGATGCAGGCCCGTGCCGGTGCGATCGACGAGCTGCTCGCCTCCGGCGCGCTGGACGACTCGTCCGGTCTGGGCCGCAAGGACGACATCGAGGCCGAGCTGGAGCGGGTGGCCGGCGGCAGCGACGTCGAGCTGGAGCTGGCCCGGATGAAGGCCGAGCTGGGCGGGTCCACCGGCCCCGCGGCGATCGAGCAGGGCAATGGCCAGGGCAATGGTGCCGCGCAGCCGCACCAGGGCAGCCAGACGCCGCAGGACACCCCGCCGGGGATCAACTACCACAAGTAAAGCGCCCGCTTCGACAGCAGGGAGAGACGCCAGCATGATCATGAGGATCATGGGTGAGGGCCAGTTCCAGGTGGCGGACGAGCACCTGAACCGGCTGAACCGGCTCGACGACGAGCTGCTCGCCGCTCTGGATTCGGGGGACGAACCGGCCTTCCGCGCCACCCTGGGCAATCTGCTCACGGCGGTCCGCGAGGTCGGCACCCGAGTACCGGACGACTCGCTGGAGCCGTCCGACCTGATCCTGCCGGATGACGGCGCGACCATCGAGCAGGTCCGCGAACTGCTGCGGACCGAGGGCGATGGGCTGATCCCGGGCCTGGGCCTGCCGGAGTAGCCGGCGCAGACGACGTGAGAGGGGCGGCACCCACCGGGTGCCGCCCCTCTCACGTCTCGCCCGTGGCCGCTACGGCAGCGCGAGCATCCGGTCCAGCGCGGCCTTCGCGTACTTCTCGGTCTCCGGGTCCACCGTGATCACGTTCGACACCCGGCCCTCGACCAGTGACTCCAGCGCCCAGACCAGGTGCGGCAGGTCGATCCGGTTCATCGTGGAGCAGAAGCAGACCGAGCGGTCCAGGAACGCGATCTCCTTGTCCGGGTGCGCCTTGGCCAGGCGCCGGACCAGGTTGAGCTCGGTGCCGATCGCCCACTTGGAGCCGGGCTCGGCGGCGTCCAGCGCCTTGATGATGTACTCGGTCGAGCCGACCATGTCGGCCGCCGCGACGACCTCGTGCTTGCACTCCGGGTGCACCAGCACGGTGACGCCCGGGATCCGCTCGCGGACCTCGGCGACCGAGTCGACCGTGAACCGGCCGTGCACCGAGCAGTGCCCGCGCCAGAGGATCATCTTGGCGTCCCGCAGCTGCTCGACGGTCAGGCCGCCGTTCGGCTTGTGCGGGTTGTAGAGCACGCAGTCGTCCAGCGAGAAGCCCATGTCCCGCACCGCGGTGTTGCGGCCCAGGTGCTGGTCGGGCAGGAAGAGCACCTTCTCGCCCTGCTCGTAGGCCCACTCCAGGGCCCGCTGGGCGTTGGACGAGGTGCAGATCGTGCCGCCGTGCCGGCCGGTGAAGGCCTTGATGTCGGCGGAGGAGTTCATGTACGAGACCGGGACGGTCACGTCGGCTATGCCGGCCTCGCGCAGCACGTCCCAGCACTCGGCGACCTGCTCGGCGGTGGCCATGTCGGCCATCGAGCAGCCGGCCGCCAGGTCCGGCAGGATGACCTGCTGGGTGGCGCCGGTCAGGATGTCCGCCGACTCGGCCATGAAGTGCACGCCGCAGAAGACGATGTACTCGGCCTCCGGGCGGCCCGCGGCGTCCCGGGCGAGCTTGAAGGAGTCACCGGTGACGTCGGCGAACTCGATGACCTCGTCGCGCTGGTAGTGGTGACCCAGGATGAAGACCCGGTCGCCGAGCTTCGCCTTGGCGGCGCGGGCGCGCTCGACCAGGTCCGGGTCCGAGGCCGGCGGCAGGTCGCCGGGGCACTCGACGCCGCGCTCGCTGTTCGGGTCGGCCTGGCGGCCGAGCAGGAGCAGGGCGAGCGGCGTCTGGGCGGGCTCGGCGAAGCTGATGTCAACGGTGGTGGTCACGGGCGGCTGCCCTCCTGTGCGGCCGGAGGTTCCCAGCCTTCTCGTCTTTCTGACGTTATCTATGATAACCGGTTCGCGTCACTCTGACGATGGACATTGTGTCGATGTGACGCGATCGTCTTGACGTAGTGTCCGCAAGAATGGGGCTAGTCAACGGCCACCCCCACCAGCGCAGACCGTGGAGACCCGACCCGATGAGCAAGAGCAGCGCCGCAGAGCCGGGCGGTGTCGCGGCCGCCCTGGACGAGACCGACCGGCTGCTGCTGGCGCACCTGGGCCGCGACGGGCGCGCCTCGTACGCCGAGATCGGCCTGCTCGCCAACCTCTCGGCGACCGCCGTGCGCCGCCGGATCGACCGGCTGCGGGCCCGCGGCGTGGTGCGCGGCTTCACCGTGGTGCTGGACCCGCAGCTGCTCGGCTGGCAGACCGAGGCGTTCGTCGAGGTCTACTGCCGCGAGCGCACGGCGCCCGAGGAGATACTCGCCAGCCTGCGCCAGTTCCCCGAGGTGGTCGCGGCCTGGACGGTGACCGGCGACCCGGACGCGCTGGTCCATCTGCGCGCGGCCGACACCCGCCATCTGGAGGCGGTGATCGAACGGATCCGCAAGGAGCCGGGCGTGCAGCGCAGCCGCAGCTCGGTGGTGCTGTCCAGACTCATCGGCTGATCCGAACGCGATCCTGACGCCCGCCCGACTCCCACTCGCGACCTGACGCAGGATTCCTGCGCGCTACCCGCGGAACTCGCTCGAAAGCTGCCCGAACCGGCGCATTCGGACGCGCGGCCGAAGGCTCCCGCTGCCTACTCTGATCAAGAGTTCGTCAGCCGAAGGAGCAGCCCCCGTGAACGCCAGCAGCGCCCCCCACCGCATGCACCAGCCGGACAACGAGCTGGTGGACCTCGTCTTCGGCTACATGCGCGAGCGGCTGCAGTACGATCCGGTGCCGCTCGACCACCCCGGCGACGGCGAGCAGCTGCGGGCCCACCTGGCCGGCCTGCTGAACGAGCACGGCAACGCCCCGGCCGACGTGCTCAAGCTCTACGACCACGAGCTCTCCCGTGCGGTGATCTCCGCCGACAGCCCGCGCTACCTCTCGTTCATCCCGTGCGCGCCGACCAAGGCCGCGCTGCTCTTCGACATGGTCGTCTCCTGCGCCTCGCTGCAGGGCATCTCCTGGCTGGAGGCGGCCGGCGCGATCGCGGCCGAGAACCAGGTGCTGCGGCTGATAGCCGACCGGGCTGGGCTGCCCGAGAGCGCGGGCGGCACCTTCGTCTCCGGTGGCTCGGCGGGCAACCTGTCCGCGCTGGTGGTCGCCCGCGACGTGGCCCGCCGCCGGCTGGGCGTCGGCCCCGAGACCCGGCTGCGGGTCGCGGTCGCCGACCAGGTGCACTCCTCGGTCAAGAACACCTTCAACATCATCGGCGTGGAAGCGTTCAAGGTGCCGGCGGTGGACCGGCGCTTCACCGGCGAGGCGCTGCGCGCGGCGCTGGCCGCCGACCCCAACCCCGAGACGGTGATCGCGGTGGTCGGCACGGCCGGCACCACCAACGAGGGCATCATCGACGACCTCCAGGGCCTCTCCGAGGTCACCCGCGAGCGCGGCCTGTGGTTCCACGTGGACGGCGCCTACGGCGGTGCCGGGCTCTTCGCCCCGTCCGTGCGCGAGCGTTACAACGGCATCGAGCACGCCGACTCCTTCGTCGTGGACCCGCACAAGTGGCTCTTCGCGCCCTTCGACTGCGCCGCGCTGCTCTACCGCAACCCGCAGCTCGCCAAGGCCGTGCACACCCAGGACGCCGGCTACCTGGACGTGCTGCACCACGAGGGCGACGAGTGGAACCCCACCGACTACGCCTACCACCTCACCCGCCGGGCCCGCGGCCTGCCGCTCTGGTTCTCGCTCGCGGTGCACGGCACCCAGGCGTACAGCGACGCGATCGAGGCCGGCCTGAAGCTCGCCCAGGACACCGCGCAGCTGATCCGGGAGACGGGGCACCTGGAGCTGCTGCACGACCCGCAGCTCTCCGCGGTCTGCTTCCGCCGCACCGGCTGGAGTGAGCAGGACTACTACACCTGGTCGCAGCGGCTGCTCGCGGACCAGATCGGCTTCGTCACGCCGACCGGCTGGGACGGCGAGACGGTCGCCCGGTTCGCCTTCCTGCACCCGGGCACCACGATGGAGATGGTCCGCGAGATCCTGGACACGATGGCCTGAGGCCTCTCCAGCGGTGCAGAAACGATTCCTCGCCGCTGTGCCTCATCCCTGCTGTGTCTCACCCCCGTCGGGCCACGCGCCCGGCGGGGGTGGTCGGGTTTTCGTAGCGGTCAGAGGAACGCGCCGTTCGGCAGGTACGGGGTCGGCGGCCGCATCCCGCGCAGCGCGAGGTAGCCGCTGGTCCGCAGCGTCAGGCCGACCTCCAGGCCGACGTCCACCGCCCACTCCTGCTCGGCGGTGGCGAACCTGACCCTCGCCTCGGTGCCCGCCGGCACCCGGGCCAGCGCCTCGCGCAGCAGCCGCACGGCCAGCCGGCGCGAGGTCGCGGCGAGCAGCTTCACCTCACCGCCGAGCCGGTAGCAGTAGCCGCTGCCGGCCAGGGTGTCGGCGATCAGCACCTCGTCGTAGTGGGCCAGCATGAAGTCGTGCTCGGGCCCGT